>CADBRW010000035.1 GCA_902797155.1 uncultured Lachnospiraceae bacterium | reverse complement strand
ATCTCAACCTCCGTGTCCGCAGCCAGCGCACATTACGATGTGATCCGGGATATCGAGAGGGATGGTACCATGGTCGGAAGACTCCTGGTACATAATCCCTACCTGGAGCTTCAGTCCAGGAGAGACCGGAGGCAGGCTCTGATGATGGGAGCACTGCTGTTGGCCGTGCTGCTCCTGTCACTGGGATATTTCCTCTATCTCAGAAGCCGGATAGTGAAGCCCTTTGATAAAATGAAAAGCTTTGCCACACGTGTGGCTTCAGGAGATCTGGATACTCCTTTGGAAATGGACCGCGGCCACGTCTTCGGAGCCTTTACCGAGAGCTTCGACATCATGCGTGAGGAGCTGGCGGCATCCAGGGAAAGAGAAGCAGAAGCGGTTCGCAGCAGGAAGGAACTGGTTGCAGAGCTGTCCCATGACATTAAAACACCGGTGGCGTCCATCAAAGCCATGGCGGATGTTATGAGTCTTACGGCCAGGGATGATGCGGAGCGGGAGACCATTGCCGCCATTAACGGCAAGGCAGACCAGATCGACCGTCTGATCTCAAATCTCTTCCATGCGACTTTGGAGGAGCTGGAGCAGCTGGAGGTAAAGCCGGAGGAGCTCGGCAGTACCGAGATCCTTCAGATGGTGAAGGAAGCGGATCATCAGAAGAAGGTCAGGAAATTGGATATAAAGGATGCGGTGGTACGCGCAGACCGGCTGCGCCTGAACCAGGTGATCAGCAACCTGATCGCCAATTCCTATAAATATGCGGGTACGGACATTTCGGTCTGCAGCAGCTTCGAGGGAGAGAAGGCACAGTACCTGGTGATGGAGATCAGCGACACCGGAGGCGGGGTCCCTGAACAGGAGATCGATCTTATCACCGAGAAGTTCAAGCGGGGATCCAATGCTGCAGGAAAAGAAGGCTCCGGTTTGGGGCTTTACATATCCAGGTATTTTATGGTAAAAATGGATGGGAACCTTGAGTGTATGAACCGTGACGGAGGCTTTACGGTACGGCTTACACTTCCGATGGCGTAATACAAGGAATAGATCTATGCATTTTTTTGATCGTTTTTTCGACGTTTATTTCGTTAATAATTATGTGCTCCTGATCATGCTGGGAGGAATGACGATCCTCACGGTTTATGACGTGTATCTGGAGAAAAAGGCGCTGATGCGTCTTCGGCTTACCATTCTGGCCATTTTTATCCTGTCCGTGTTTGAATATGCGGAGGAGTGTTTTTCATCCCTTCCGGAACCCACCGTATGGAGGACTCTGTTCTCGGCGTTATGCTATACGCTCCGACCGGGAATCATCCTGATGATCATTTTCAGTGTCTTTCAAAGGGTTCCGAAGGTGGTGGTGATTCCGGAAATCGTGAATACTCTCATCGTTTTCTCGGCGTTCTTTACGGATATCGCCTTCAGTTTTACATCGGATAATTCCTTTCAGCGGGGACCGCTGGGGTACACGCCTCACATCGTCAGCGGCATCTATCTGGCATGCCTTATCTGGCTTTCTGTTCGGGCAGTGTCGAAGAATTCTGCGGAAGAGCGGTTTGTGGTATTCTATATCGCCGTTATGGCACTTATTGCAGGGTATCTCTCCACGAAGGCCTATGACCAGGTGGTGATCCCCACCTACGCGTCCTGCCTCCTGCTTTATTACCTTTTTATCTATGCCAAGAATACGAAAAATGATACGCTGACCGGCCTTCTCAACCGTCAGTCGCTGTATGCGGATTCTGAGAAGAGGGCGGATTCGATCCGTGGTGTCATTTCCATCGATATGAATGAGCTGAAGTGGCTGAACGACAATTTCGGTCATGAGAAGGGGGACCAGGCCCTGGTTACGGTTTCCGAATGCTTCCTGAAGCATCTTCCATCAGGAGACCGGGTATACAGGATCGGCGGAGATGAATTCGTGGTTCTCAGCAGGTCCCAGGATGAGAGCAGGCTTGCTGAAATAGTGGACAAAATGAGGACCTCCGTCGATGAGGCCGGCTATTCCTGTGCCTTCGGTTTCTCCACGGGAAAGAGTGTGGAGGAAATGATCAAGGAGGCGGACCGGCGTATGTATGAGGACAAGGCTGCCATCAAGGCCGCGAATCAGGCGGGTGGGAAAAAGGTCCATCTGAGAGACTGAAGCCCTCATGTTTAAAAAACAGTTAAAGATTTGACAAAGATTTCCATGTGCTTTGCCGCTATACTGAAACCATGCAGAACATCAACTGCATGGTTTTTTTTGTTAAGTTT
The DNA here is from genome assembly GCA_902797155.1 of uncultured Lachnospiraceae bacterium. Classification (GTDB taxonomy): domain Bacteria; phylum Bacillota; class Clostridia; order Lachnospirales; family Lachnospiraceae; genus Eubacterium_Q. The sequence goes on along the minus strand of CADBRW010000035.1, from coordinate 4,652 downwards.
ATGACAGATAAAGGAGGACGCGGAATGAGAGCGAAGGAAGTGATCATAAAGACCAATAAACTGTCCAAAAGCTTCTCTGTAGGAGGAAAGCAGCAGCATGTGATCAAGAATCTGGACCTTGAGATCTACAAGGGAGATTTTACCGTGATCATGGGTTCCTCCGGCGCCGGCAAGTCCACTCTTCTCTATGCCCTGTCGGGTATGGATCAGCCCAGTCTCGGAAGTATCGAATATGCCGGGAAGGAGATCACGAAAATGAATGACGATCAGTTGGCAGTCTTCCGCCGGAAGCATTGCGGCTTCGTCTTCCAGCAGGTGCATCTGGTGGACAGCATGAGCATTATGGACAATGCCATTTCCACCGGAATGCTGACCGGACAGAAGCAGAAGGATCTGAAGGTGAAGGCCGAGAAGCTGTTCGAAAGAGTGGGCATCAGCAGGGACATGACGGAGAAATTTCCGTCCCAGCTCTCCGGCGGTGAGGCACAGCGGTCCGCCATGGTGCGGGCTGTGATCAACGACCCGGATGTGGTCTTCGCGGATGAGCCCACAGGTGCGCTGAATTCCTGTGGCGTGAAGGCGGTGCTGGATGTGCTGACGGAGCTGAACAAAAATGGCCAGTCGGTGGTCATGGTGACTCACGATATCAAGTCTGCGAGAAGAGCAAACCGTATCATTTATCTGCAGGACGGAGGCGTTCTGGGAGAATGTGAGCCCGGCGAATATGTGAGCGGGGACAAGGCAAGACATGAGAAGATCAGAAGGTTTCTAGAGGACATGGGTTGGTGAGGTGACGGTCATGATCAAATTAGTCAAATCCAATATCAGAAAGGACCGGACGGTTCTTGTTGCATTTCTTCTGATCATCACATTGTCGGCCATGCTGCTTCACCTCGGACTTTTCGTGAACCGGTACGATGCACTGTATGATGAAAAGAAGGAAGGAGCAGGGATCGGCGATGCAGAGATCTACGCCTTCGGTGAGAGGGATACGATCCAGCGCGTAATGGATGATCTTTCGGAGGTGGAGGATTACAGAATGGCTTCCATTATCCGTTCGGAAGAGCTGACAGTGATTTCCCCGGAACGGAATCTGGATGAAAACCGGGATGACACAGTGGTTCATTCGGTGGAGGATGCTCATGTGAGTCACACCACATTTGTGGAAAGAGATGAGTCCGTCACTGGTCCGAGGATCTATCTGAATCTCTACTTTGCAACCTCTAACGGGGTTCGGTTGGGTGATCATATCACTCTGAAGTCGGATGTGTTGAAGGAGCAGGAGTATACAGTGGCAGGGATCTACGAGGACTGTCAGCAGGGCAATGCCTATGCATGGTGTTCCTTCGCTCTCGATCCGGACAGCTTCCGGGAACAGTGGAGCCTGGCCCGGGAGGCTGCTGCCACAGGAATTGCCTTTATCGCTCAGCAGGAGCTGGTGCCTGCCTTTGCGGAGGGCGTGACAGCTGATGCCGGACTGAAGAAGGTCCTCGGCGGTCTGGAGGAGTCGGGAGTCTCCACCTACGGTTTTACAATGGCCCTTGCGAAGACGGGTTATGTCAGTGTGACAAATATCCTTGCAGCCTTCATGACCGTATTCTCCCTGATCGCCATGCTGGTCTGCCTGGTCATGATCATCTTTACCATCAACAATAACATCGACCGCGACGTGCGGAACATCGGCGCGCTTCGGGCGGTGGGGCATACCAACGGACAGATCCGTCTGGCGCTTCTTATGGAGTACCTTGTGGTCGGCGCTCTGGGCGCAGGGGTCGGCATCGCTCTGGCCTACGTGCTGATGCCGGTGATCGATAAGAGCCTGCTTCGTTCGGTTACGGGTATTTTCTGGGAGAACCGGGCATATCCCTGTATGAGCAGTCTTGTTCTGGGCGGTGTGCTTCTGGCCATGACGCTGGTGGTGTTCCTTTCCACCCGCAGGCTGAAGGACCTGCACCCGGCCACAGCCCTTCGTTTCGGACTGCAGTCCAACAGCTTTAAGAAGAACCATCTGCCTCTTGCCACCACAAAGGGCAGGCTGAATCCTCTGCTTGCGGCGAAGAGCATGCTGCAGAGCATGGGCCAGAATCTGATCGTGCTGGGGATCGTGACCGTGGTTTCCTTCATGACCATCTTCTCGGCAATCCTGTTCTACAATACTCGGGTGGATATCTCCAGGTTCCAGACCCTGGTTTCAGGAGATGTCCAGGACGGAACTGTCATGCTGAACACCACGGACGAGGAAGAGGTGTACCGGCTCCGGGATCAGATCGCAAAGCTTCCCGGCGTGACCCAGGCATACTGTTACGACTGGCATAATATCAGTGTTGACGGACGGGCAACCTACACATTTTACACAGACCGCCCCGAATTTGTGGAATGCGGTGTTTACGAGGGGCAGATGTTCCGCGAGGCAAATGAGGCAGTGATCGGCCGGCTCCTTGCCGAGAAGCTGAATGTGAAGATCGGAGATGAGATCGAAGTGGAATGCGCCGGACAGAAGGCACGGTTTATCGTTACCGGCTTCCAGCAGTCCGTAATAAATATGGGGGAGCGCGTCTTTGTCAGCGCGGAGGGAGTGAAGCGTCTGGGGATCACACCGGAATTCAGTGCGGTGCGCATCCGTATGGAGGATGCAGGCGAGAGCGCAGTGGATGAGGTGCTGGCACGGGCAAAGACCCTGCTGGGAGACAGCTGTACGGGAGTGGACAATGTTTACCGTTACCAGAGAAGCTCTGAGAATCTGACCATGTTTGCGGCTTTGATGCTGATCCTTCTGCTCATCCTTGTAAATGTGGCGATCATCTATCTGGTGGTCAAGCTGCTACTGAAGACCGTGTTCATCAAGAAGGAGAAGGAATTCGGGATCAAGAAGGCGGTGGGCTTTACAAGCCGTCAGCTCCGGCTGCAGCTGGCTCTGTCCCTCTTCCCTGTAAGCCTGATGGCAGCATGTGTGGGAGCAGTACTGGGATTCTTCCTGGTGAATCCGTTGATCTCCATGGTGCTGGGAGGCTTCGGAATTGCAAGTGCGGATTTCCTGATCTGTCCGTCTCTGATCGTGTTGACCATCGCTGCGGTGGTGGCGCTGATCTTCGGAATGACCTATCTTATGTCCGGAAGAATGAAGAAGGTCTCAGCATATGATCTGATCACCGAGTAGGCGGATGACTGCGGGATAAACCATGGCCGGGGGTGGCGTGAACAGAAGGTTTACGCCACCCCCGCCCGCATGGTATACTGTTTTCCGGGAGGCAGCTATGAAGACGGTTTTATGCTACGGCGATTCAAATACATATGGTTTTAATCCCTCCAACGGATTCCGTTACCCGGAGCACGTCCGCTGGACCGGCATTCTCAGCGACTTCCTTGGAGAGGAATATCGCGTGATCGAGGAGGGCTGCAACGGAAGGACTACGGTTTTTGACGATCCCATTGAGGGCTGGAAGAACGGGCTGGGATATCTTCGCCCCTGTCTCAATTCCCATAAGCCTGTGGATATCGTGATCCTGATGCTGGGAAGCAATGATCTGAAGGAGACCTTTCATGCGAGCCCTGAAGAGATCGCAAAGGGTGCGGAGGTCCTGGTAAAGGACATTCTGGATTTCACCGTGAACAAGCAGGGGTTTGCCCCTGTGATCCTGTTGGTGTCTCCGCCGGAGATTGGAGAGGGGATCGCGGATTCGGCCTTCTATGGCAGGTTTCTGGAGAATGCCATCGGGCGTTCCCGAGAGTTCCCCAAGTGGTACAGGAGAGTGGCGGAGGAGAACGGCTGTGTCTTCGTGGATGCGGCTTCTGTTGTGAAGGCGTCTCCGGTGGATTCCCTGCATCTGTCACCGGAGGGGCATGCAAGGCTTGCGGAGGAATTCGCCCATGTGATCAGGGGGCTTGAGTTGCCTGAAAGGGAACAGTTCTGATTTTGACATCCCCTTGCAATCCTTCGGATTATATGATATAGTTCTAAAGGTATTTGAGCCGGAGAGATGTTCCGGTTCCTGCTTCCGTGGCTCAGTCGGTAGAGCGATTGATTCGTAATCAATAGATCGTGGGTTCGAGTCCCATCGGAAGCTCATCAAATAGACCGGCAGACTCTTTCGCTTTGGAGTCTGCCGGTTTTTTCTTGAGAAGAAACCGGTGATTTGATACAATATGGGGCAGGGGGAATTCGATATGTTCAAGTATCTGAAAAACGCATTCAATCATTTTTCTACCATCACAAGACATAAGATCCTGGTGGGAAAGCTCTGCTTCCGCTGCGGGCTGTATCGTCAGGGTATCATGCACGATCTTTCGAAGTATATGCCGTCCGAATTCCTGATGGGCGTGAAGTATTATCAGGGGACACGGAGCCCGAATGATGCGGAGCGGGAGGCCAAGGGTGTGACCACCTCCTGGCTGCACCACAAGGGACGGAATAAGCATCATCTGGAGTACTGGATCGATTATTCAGCGGACCGCAGCGTCACCCACATGATCGGTATGAAGATGCCGGACAATTATATCGTGGAAATGTTCTGCGACCGCGTGGCTGCCAGTAAGATCTATCAGGGCGAGAACTACACGGACCGCTCTGCGCTGGATTATTTCAGGCAGGGAAGAAGCAAGACCATGCTGCACCCGTATTCCGCGGCGAAGCTGGAGCTGCTTCTCACGAAGCT
>CADBRW010000034.1 GCA_902797155.1 uncultured Lachnospiraceae bacterium | reverse complement strand
TGCGAAAAGTGTGTCGTCTCCGCCACGTCCAACATTGAGTCCCGGATGAATCTTTGTTCCACGCTGTCTGTATAAAATGTTTCCTGCTTTTACAAACTGTCCGTCTGCTCTTTTCGCTCCAAGGCGCTTAGCTTCGGAATCACGACCGTTCTTCGTGGAACCGACACCCTTCTTATGAGCGAAGAATTGTAAATTCATCTTCAGCACGTTAGGATACCTCCTTAAAAAATATTCGAATATACTCATCTCCGTATTCTTCGTAGATCTTGCATAGACCCAGACGAAGGGAACGGAGGAGCGTGTTGCCTGCATCACTTACCTTTCCCACGATCTTCACCTGAAGCAGACCCTCATCATTCCTGATGACGAAACGGTCCTCCGTCAGTTCCTCGATGGAATTCGCAGTGTTGATCGCCAGTGCCGAAACGGCGGCACACAGGATATCTTCTCCCGGATCTGCGTATTCCGCATGTCCGGTGATTGCGAATCCGAAATAGGTTTTGTCATGCAGATAGAACTTTGCCCTGATCATACCGACCTCTTGGCTTAAGCATTGATTGCGTCAATCTTTACTTCTGTGTACGGCTGTCTGTGACCGTTCTTCTTATGATATCCGCTCTTACGCTTATATCTGTAAACAACGACCTTCTTAGCCTTGTCCGTCTTTACTACAGTTGCCTTTACTGCTGCGTTCTTAACAGCGTCGCCAAAGAGAAGCTCTGTGTCATTCTGAACTGCGATCACATCATCAAATGTAACCTCTGCGCCGTCTTCTGCGCCGAGCTTTTCAACTCGAATGATATCTCCTTCGGCTACCTTGTACTGCTTTCCGCCTGTTGCAATGATTGCGTACATATGGTTTACCTCCTATCATTAAAACTCGCCAGCTTCGGTGGTTCCCGGAGGAACACTTGCGAAATGACACACTTCTACCTCGCTGTGCGGCATACTCAGATAATATAACACTCTGAAAGTGGGAATGTCAACCACTTTCTTCAATATAATGTCTTTTTTTCACCGCAGCCTGATTTAACAGTTCTGAAAGGGGTGGAGACTTCTTCTCACGGGTTACCTCCACGATGCCCAGACGGGTGATATCCACTACATGAACGTGGCAGTTATCCCGGCTGACAAAGCCCCGGAAAGCCGAAAGAAGCTTCCGGTCATTCTCTCCCCTCTTCATATTGATGAAGTCGATCATGATGATCCCGGAAATGTTCCGAAGACGCAGCAGCCTGGCTATCTCCTCTGCAGCTTCCAGGTTCTGGACCAGAGCTCCTGACTCATGGTCTTTCCCGGTGATGTTCTTTCCTGAGTTCACATCGATCACGGTCATTGCCTCGGTGGTCTCCACATAAAGATACCCACCGCTCTTCAGGAATACCTTTCTGGCCAGAGCCTTCTCCATAAGTACGGGGATATTGAATATCACCAGAGGACTGCCGGTCATCTGATGCAGCTGATAACCGTCACAGTGCCGGATGATACCACTGCCGTTTGCACCGCTATTCTCCGGTTCCTCCCAGGGAAGATCCGTGTGAACGGTGATGGATTCGTACAGACCCTTGGCGGACATCAGCTGTACATCCGCTTTTGGATCCGCCCCGGTCTGATAGAGCCATCGGTGCTCCGGGGTGGTCTCTGCCAGACGGATCATCTCCTTTAGTTTACATAACAATCTTATGGTAACTTCTTTATATTCATCATCCGATAAATGCTCCGCAGCGGTCCGAATGATCACTCCAAAGCCGTCGGATTCATATTCCGTGAGAAGCTCCTCTGACAGAGTGCGGAGTGCTTCTCGTCTCTCTGTATCCCGGATCTTCTTCGATATTCCGATCTCTCCGGTGAGGTTCACAATGACTGCGTCCGAGGACAGTGACAGCCTTGCCGTTGTTGCAGCCAGCTTCTTCTTCTGCGCTTCCACAGACACCTGAACCAGCAGTGTATCTCCGGGACGAAGGGGAGCATCCTCCTTCTCTCCTCTTCTGCGGAGGATAAGATGCCTTCCTTCATTTTCCTTCAGGGGATAAAAGAAGATCTGTCCGTCGGGTCCGTTCAGAAAGGCTGCATCCACGGAAGGAACGATCTTATCCACCGTTGCCGTACAGATGCTGCCAAGTATGAGATCATCCGAATAAAAACGGGCTTCTGTCAAGTTCTGATCCTCGAACAGAAAGCCCATTTTCTTTTCAAGATATTTTGTTACTACAAAGTCAGCTTTCACTCTATAACTCCAGAAAACCGCAGCCACACGCTTTATGACTGCTTAATGTAGAATACCTTGCCGCAGTTATTGCAGAAGTAGGGAGTTCCATCCTCTCTCTTCATGCCTGCCAATTGCTCATTCGTTGCAGGAGACACATCCCTCGACTCACAAGATGGGCACTCCCGAATTCCGCTGCTCTTCTTGAATCGATCAAAAAGTCCCATATCGCACCTCCCTTGCTGTAAAACATTCCTTAATTTGATTATAGACAATTCTGCCAAAAAAAGCAATCAAATCTAGGAATTATTTCCAAATAAGACGTTACTCAGCTTTTATTCAAAGGGCCGTGCTACCCCATAGATCGAGGTATGGGGACTCGAGGTGAGTCCGTATTTAGCCGTAACGGCCGGAGGCCAGGACTCGATAACTTTTCCGTCTCCCAGATAGATGGCAACATGGATGATAGTATTCGTTCCGGGCTTATTATAGAAGACCAGATCGCCCCGCTTCATCTCGGAGACCTTTACATGGCGCATTTTCACATATTTGAATAATGT
>CADBRW010000033.1 GCA_902797155.1 uncultured Lachnospiraceae bacterium | reverse complement strand
CCGGTCGATCACCGTCCCTCTGTCACAGCTGCTGTCGCTTCACAAGTTCATAGAACAGGCCCTGCCTTTGCATCAGTTCCTCATAGTTTCCCTGCTCCGCGATCCTTCCCTGATCCAGAACAAGGATACGGTCACAGTCCTTCACGGTAGAAAGCCTGTGTGCGATCACGATGCGTGTGCAGGAGAGCTTTGCAAGCTGCTCCGATACATGTCTTTGTGTAACATTATCCAAGGCACTGGTCGCTTCATCAAAAAGGAGGATCTTCTTTTTCTGACACACCGCACGTGCGATCAGGATACGCTGCCTCTGTCCACCGGAGATTCCTCCTCCCCCCTCCGATATGATGGTCTGCATACCCATCGGCATCTTCCGGATATCTTCCGCGATGCCTGCGATCTCTGCAGCCTCCCAGGCATCCTCTATCCCCGCCTTCGGAGATGCTATGGTGATATTATTTAGGATATCTCCCGCAAAAAGTCTGCCACCCTGTGTAACCACACCCAGATGACGCCTCAGACTCTTTGGGTCTACCGTACTGACATCATAGTTGTCATAGAACACGGTTCCTCGCTCCGGCTTCTCCATACCCAGGAGGAGCTGCAGGACAGTTGTTTTTCCACAGCCGCTTCGTCCGACGATCCCCACATATTCTCCCGGTTTCACCGTGAAGGAAAGGTCCTCAAAGATATACGGCGCATTTGGATGATAACGGAAAGACGCGTCCGCCACTTCGATCCTTCCGGACAGCTTCTCCACACCCATACTCTCAGTCCGGACCTCCGGCTCCGCCTCTAAAATGGGGCGCATCAGAGGATACAGGGACTTGATCCGTACGATCTGCTCAGCTACCGTAGCTACCATACTGATCACTCCGGTGATCTGACCGAAGGCGATGGAAAATGCCATATACCCACTTACGGTAAGTTCCTCGTCCATACCTGCACGATAATAGATCCATATGGTTCCGAGCATTCCCACAAGCATGATACATACCGGTACTGACCTTATGATCAGCGGAACCTTGTAGGTATAACGTGCATATTCGGAATACCGGTGTGCCCATTTGGCAAATGCTCTGTCTTCTGCACCGGAGAGTTTGATCTTCTGCTGTCCCGAAAGCAGGGACTCTTCTGTTCCCGAAAGTCTGGCAGCTGCTTCCATGGCACGAAGTCTGTACCGTGCTCCCAGCTTCGTCAGAATGATGATCATGGCAATCTGAACCACCGTGATCAGAAACGCAGGAAGTGCAAGTGTCGGTGCATAGTGATAGATCTGGATCACAAAAATCACCGACAGAAATACCGTAGCTCCCGATTCCAAAGCCGCCGTGATCCCCATCATCAGAATCTCCGACATACTTCTCACTCTGCCCGCAAGATCTCCCGGCTCATATGCCTTGAAGAACCCAGCAGGCATGGACAGGATTCTCGAATAAAATGCTGCCTGTGACATCATCGTGACCTTCTGTCCCAAACGTGCGACAAAAAGAGTCTTACTGGCTCCGAGGATCGCTGTGGATATCCCTGCGCCCAGGAGGAACAGGCCGATGGGGATCATGGCCCCGGTCTGTCCTCCGGGGATCACATTGGAAAATACCATGTTATATATCATGGCCGGCAGCAGACCAAGTAATGTAATGGCAAGCACATACAGGAAGAGACGTACGATGTCCGCTCCCCGGATCAGCTGCCGTATATAGGAAAAGAGTTCCGTCTTCCCCACGGGGCCGGCAGGAAAGGGCTTATAGAAGAGAACTGCCTCCTGCTGTATCATTTCCGCATTCTTTTTATTGATCCGGACCGGTATCCCGGTTCGGGGATCGATATAGCTGTATCCGCCTGCCCTTCGGGGAAGAAGTGCTGTCATCTCCCCATCGGAAAGTACACCCAGCATGGCTCCGCAGGCCGATCGGTACCATTTTCCGATCAGAGTAACCTTCCGGTACATGGTTCCCGAAGGACGGCAAAGCCAGTCGATTCTCTCTTCCGGATCTTTGACACTTTCCGGAACCCATCCCGGCTGTATCTTCAGATATTTCAGACAGGCCACGGTAGCTCTATCCGTTCCTTCCGCATCAGCGGATATAAATTCCCAGGCATCCCCGCCGGAACTCACGCTGGCCGCAAGCTCATCAAAGGCTCTCTCGGTAAACTGCCTGTCATAGTTCTCCCGCTCCCGGATCTGTGATTCATATATATTCATCTCAGTCACTCCTTACAAGCGCTGCATAAGCTCCGTTTTTCTCGATCAGTGCGGAATGTGTGCCACGTTCCACTACTTTTCCCTCATCCAGGACGACGATCTCGTCACAGTCCCGTATGGTAGAAAGTCGGTGGGCGATCACGATGCAGGTGATCCCGCGTTCACGGATCCTTCGGATCACTTCTGCCTCAACCTCCGCATCCAGTGCACTGGTGGCTTCATCCAGGATCAGGATCGTCGGTTCCTGTGCAAGGGCACGGGCGATCTCCATACGCTGCAACTCTCCTCCCGAGAAATTGCTGCCTCCGGAAAGGATCCTGTCAGAGTATCCTCCCTGCCTTGCCGCTATGGTCGTATGGATCCCTGCATCTCTGCAGGCCATGATCATCTCATAATTCTCGATGGAACGATCCCACATACGGATATTCTCGGAAATGGTATCCTGAAAGACCACAAAATCCTGATCCACCACAGCCAGGGATCCCGTGATCACCCGCCTGGGAATCTCCCCCATAGGCTTTCCGTCAAAAAGGATCTCCCCCGACCAGGGCCGGTACAAACCGCTGATCACTTTGGACAGTGTGGATTTACCACTTCCGGAGCCGCCCACCAGAGCGACCCATTTCCCGGGTTCAATGCTGAGATCAAAATGCTCGATCAGCGGCGATGCGAGAGGCGAATAGCCGAAACTGACATTCTTTAATTCGACCTTTCCCGTAAGCTTACTCTTCTCTGTATCCGTCTCCGCGCTCTCCTCTGTCTCTCTGTCCGTATTCTTTGCCGGGTTTCCATCCGTCTTCACCTCCGAATCCCGGTCGCTGTCCTCCGGAACATCCACCGGATAATTCATCACATCATCGATACGTTCCAGATAAGTCCGGGTCTCCTGGATTGTCTGCCCCAGAGTGATG
>CADBRW010000032.1 GCA_902797155.1 uncultured Lachnospiraceae bacterium | reverse complement strand
AATCTTGCAGTTCTGGAAGATCAGCTCTGTTGTGGAGGAAGCGCAGATACCCATCTTGTCTTCTGTCTTACCGATGGAGAATCCTTCGTCGCCCTTCTCTACGATGAAAGCGGAAATTCCGTGGTTGCCCTTGGATTTATCTGTCATAGCCATGACTACGAATACATCAGCATATCCGCCGTTTGTGATAAAGACCTTGGAACCGTTCAGTACCCAGAAATCTCCCTCAGCAACCGCTCTTGTCTGCTGTCCGGAAGCGTCTGTTCCAGCACCCGGCTCTGTCAGACCGAAAGCTCCGAGCTTCTTGCCCTGCAGCAGATCCGGCAGGTATGTCCGCTTCTGTTCTTCTGTTCCCCATGCAAAGATCGGCCAGCAGCACAGAGAAGTATGCGCGGAGCAGATAACCGCTGTAGACGCGCACTTTCTTGCGAGCTCTTCAACCGTGATCGCATAAGCGATATGATCTCCGCCAGCTCCGCCGTACTCGGTCGGGAATGGAACTCCCAGCAGACCGTATTTTGCCATCTTTTCTACGGTTTCTTCCGGGAAGCGATGCTCTGCGTCGATGTCAGCCGCGATAGGCTCGACTTCGGTTTCGGCAAAATCGCTAACCATTTTCCTTACGAATTCTTGTTCCTTCGTCAGTTGAAAGTTCATGTAAATGCCTCCTTAGAATTATTTGACAGCGACGGTAAAGATCCATCGCAATATGGATGAATGTATTGTTATTTTTGTAACAAAATACACCAATGGTAATTAAACCACTTTTATTATGATAATGCAAGACTTATTTAATAAAAAACCAGCGTGTATCCGATAAAAAACCTCCGCCGTAGCAAAGCCCTCCTTTCTACTCCCGATCAGAACGCAGCGGTACGCTCCTTCATTGAACCATTTCTGTAAGCCGCTACAAGTTCCTTGAGCTCATCCCGTTCCCTGATCAGTTCCTCTCCGATGTCTGTATCCTTTATAAGAACCCTGTTCTTCATATTCTTTACGATAGTGATGACCGGGGAATAAAACTTCTGCGTGCCGTCAGGCTGCAGAGGCTGATACGGTTTGTGCTCCGCCAGAGCCATGTAGCGGGAATTGAAGATAAATGTATATCCTGCGATTCCTGTGGTTTTCTGATATGCCTTCGACATTCCTCCGTCGATGATGAACAGCTTTCCTCCTCCCTTTACCGGACTTTCCCCGTCCTTGATCTTGACCGGGACATGACCGTTGAGAATGACCGACTCCTCCGGATCCAGCCCGAATTCCGTAAGGATCCTTTCACAGACTTCCTTGTCCGCGATCAGTCTGTAGTAAGGAACCGTATGCTCCTTGTGTGATTTTTTATCATCGATGAAGCAGCGTTCAAATGTCGTCATCTGATCCTTGCCGAAAAGCGGGCTGTTGGCCGAAAGCCACAGATACCACATCAGATCCCCTGATTTGCCCTTCCGCTTCGGCGGTTCCTCCCGGAAATACGCCTCGCGCACCATGGCGTCAAGCTTGTCCATATATGCCTTTCCGCTGTAAACCTTACCGTCGATCTCGCATTCCTTGAAGGTTCCGTCTTCGTTCATAGGGATGCATCCATGGTAAAGCAGATTTCCGTTTACGATCTTATACAGCGCTCCGTGGGTGATGATGAAACGGATGTGCCTCTGAAGCTTCTCGTTTTCGAGAAACGCCACCGACAGCCCCTTCATGACGGCTTCTTCATCATCTGTGAGCTTGTACGGATCGTCCGGATCTATCGTCGGGAAATTCTTGTCGTTCAGTTCCCATTCCACCCCGTTTATGAGTATCGTTCCCTTGCTGTAATCGATCTTATCCAGCATCATCCTGTGCCGCAGGTTCCATTCCGGATGCGCCTTGATCCTCTGGCCTTCGATCTTGAACTGCATTACGGAAACAGCCTTGTTCATCTTCGCCACCAGCTGGCTGTCGATAGGATCCAGCTTATTCTCTTCAATGACCTTGGGCGTAAATTTAGCGCAGGGGTCGTCCTGGTAGTATTTCTGCGCCATCAGCGCCAGGGGCCTCAGGTTGATGCCGTAACCCACCTCCATCATATCAAAATTGTTGTAGGAGATATTCATGCGAAGGCAGTTGGCAATGCAGGCCCAGTTGCCGGTAGCCGCGCCCATCCAGACGATATCGTGATTGCCCCACTGAAAATCCACATCATGGAAGCCCATCAGATAGTCCATGATACGGTCAGGATGCGAGCCTCTGTCCCAGATATCGCCGATGATATGCAGTCTGTCCACAGCAAGGCTGCTGATTACTTCAGACATTTCAATGATGAACTCCTCCGCTACATTGCACTCGATCATGGTATTGATGATCTGCGTGTAGTAATTGCCCATATTCGCCTCATCATCGGCGTGCAGAAGTTCATCTATGATATAAGCGTATGCTTTAGGGAGCCGTTTTCTGATTTTAGACTGGGTATATTTGTTGCAGACGGATTTGCAGACGAGAACCAGATGCAGCATGGATGTCCTGCACCAGCGGTTAAAATCCTCTTCGCTCTTTTTCCTGCGCTCGATTTCAGCTTCCGCGTTATACACAAGAGACGCGAGATCATCTCTTTCTTCGCTGGTAAGATCAGGACCGAAGATCTCATCTATCTTGCCTTTT
>CADBRW010000031.1 GCA_902797155.1 uncultured Lachnospiraceae bacterium | reverse complement strand
GAGCTGGATGGCGAAACAGCCACCACTCTGCTCAAGGACGTACTCTCCATCAGCGACGAGGAAATGGAGGAGCTGAAGGGTCTTTACGACGAGGCAAACAACATCGGTCTGGTTGCATTGATCGAGAAGGATGACCTCTCCGACGAGGAAGCTGAGGCCTTCATGAAGAATCATGAGGCTGAGCTGAAGGAGCTTGAGAAGCACGCCGACAAGGTGTTCACGGATGTCTTCGGCGATCTTGACGAGGAGTAACCGGAAATCATAGTAATCAATCCAAGATAGATCAATCCGTGCGGACCGCCTGCTATAAGTAGCAGGCCTTCTGCACGTAAACGGAGGAACCATGGGACAGAGAATCTACGCAGCAGATGACGAACAGGATATTCTGGATGTACTGGAAGGCTTTCTGACAAATGCCGGCTACGAAGTCACCACATTTTCCACGGGAGACCTGCTCTTTGAGGCCTTCCGGAAAGACCCGTCGGATCTGGTGATCCTGGATGTGATGATGCCCGGAAATGACGGTCTGACCATCTGCAGGAAGCTCCGGGAGTTCTCTGACGTGCCCATCATCATCCTTACGGCCAAGGAAAGCGAGGCCGACCAGATGCGTGGGCTCATGCTGGGCGGTGACGATTATCTGATCAAGCCCTTCTCTCCCTCTCTTCTGGTGGTTCGCGTCAACGCACTGCTCCGCCGTGTGCGGATGAGCAGCGCTGCCCGCAGCGATCAGAGCTTCGGGGATCTTCGCTATTCCGATGAGGAGCACACTGCCTTCTGCAGAAGCCAGAGTCTGGACCTGACCGTAACGGAATTCGCACTGCTGGGCTGCCTTATGGAGCACCCCGGCACCGCCGTTTCCCGGGACGACCTTCTGAACCGGGTCTGGGGCATTGATGCAGAGGACGTGGAGACCCGCGTGACGGACGAGACCGTGCGCCGTATCCGGCAGAAGCTGAAGAAAGCCGGAAGCACCGTACGGATCTCCGCAGTCTGGGGCTACGGATATAAACTGGAGGATGCAAATGAAACGAAATAAATACAGGATCGCGGTTCTGGTGGGCGTCATCGTGATGATCACACTGATGCTCTTCCTGCTGATCTTCAATCTGGTCATCCGCCGCAACATACGAACTGAATCGGAATCCGCCATACAGCTGACCCTGGAAGACTACAGCATCAACGAAAACGTCAACCTGGGCGAATTCCTGAACGAGCTGGGAAATGCATCAGATCTGGATGATGTGGTAGAGATCATTCTGGGGAACATCTCAGAGGATGACCAAAGCGGAATCTCCGTCTCACAGATCCTGGATGAAGACGGGGAAACCATTTCCGTCTCCGATCTTTCCGACAGCAGCGATAAGAAATCCCTCTACTCCGCGGACACGGTTCTCCTTCCCCTTCCGGAGAGCGGTGCTCCCTCCCTGGATTTCTTCCACAACCTGCAGGAATCCAAGATCGTCGCATGGTGCCGCGAGAACGACACCTCCGAGCTCAGCCGCCAGAAGATCGACGACCAGATCTATTTCCTGCAGAGCAAGACGATTGAGAAATACCGGCTGGTTGCCTATGTAAATGTGACAGGCGAATACGACATGATCCGCCGGGTGAACATCATTTTCCTGATCGCCGCAGTCATCATCGGCCTTCTGGGAAGCCTTGCCGGCTATCTGCTGGGAAAGAAAATGGACCAGACGCAGCTGATCCAGAAACAGTTCTTTGAAAATACCTCTCATGAGCTGAAGACTCCTCTCACCGCCATCCGCGGCTATGCAGAGGGAATCGAGAAGGGCGTCATCACCGACTACCCGAAGACCGGTCGCGTCATCAGCTCCCAGGTGGAACAGATGAGCACCCTTGTTGAGGAGATCCTCAGTATCGCCAAGATTGAAAGCGGCTCCATGCCCCTTCACAGGGAGGACGTGGAAATGTCGGAATTCATTCAGGACTGCCTGCTTCCCATGGAAGGCATGGTGAAGAGCCGCAGCCTGGACGTGGAGCTGGACCTGGAGGAAACCACGGTGTCCGCCGATCCCGCCCAGCTGGAGCACGCCATCACCAATCTTCTCACCAACGCCATCAAATACGCCGAAAGCCGGATCCGCATCACCTGCCGTCCCGGCACCCTGACCATCTGGAACGACGTATCCGAGATCAGCAGCGAAGACCTGCGGCACATTTTCGACCGCTTCTATACCGGAAAGAACGGCAACACCGGCATCGGCCTTGCCCTGGCGAAGGAGATCACCCAGCTCCACGGCTGGACCATCTCCGCCGAAGCCGAAGACGGCGGCGTCCTCTTCCGCATCCGGAATTAACGGGGTCAGACCCCATTACAGAATTGTTACACGAAAATGTAACAGTTCTGTAATGGGGTCTGACCCCGTAGTTTCACTCCGTCAGGTACGTCTCGCGGAGCTGCTCCTTCTTCATCTGCAGCAGCCCGTGCAGCTCTCTGGCGGACAGCAGCTTCGCGTCCGCCCCGTGGATGATCATCTGGATCAGTCCGTCCGAGGTGGCCACGGTGATATCGTAATGCTTCTCATGCTCCAGCGTGAATCTGGAAATGTACTGATCGGCGGTTTCCGCTTCCCTGGTAAAGACCACATGGATATTCTGATAGTCCATGGTCTCCACACGGTGCCCGGCCACGCGGTAAGCGTCAAAGACCACGATCACCTCTTCCCGGGACATGGCCCGATACTCGGTCAGCATATCCAGCAGGATCATCCTGGCCGCCGTAAGATCCTGATTCACGATGCTCCTGGTTTCCTCCCAGGCATGGATGATATTATACCCATCAACCAAAAGATAGGGACTCCGCTCGCGGGTCCTTTTTTCTTTGCGCCCTTCCGAACCGGAGCCTGCGTCGCGCGCGCCACTGCCGCTTCCCGACACTGATCCTCTCCGGTTGGCGCTGTTCCAGCGATTCCGCCGCTCCGCCGCATGCTCTCCTGTCTGGTTCGCATGACTGGCCTGCTGCAGGATCCGGTCGATCTCCTCCGTGCCGATGGCCTCCAGCCGTTCCTCCACGGAGGGTCTCCGTCGTCCGCTTCGCTGCACATCTTCCTCTGCGCTCTCCTCTTCGTCCGGATAGAAGGCATCGAACCGCACCTCCAGATGGGCCCGGGCAGGAACCTCTTCCCAGGAAATGTAGGTTGCCGTGCCATGGTCCACGAACACCGACCCCGGAGGATGCGCGAGATCCGCCTCCGGCTGATACCCCGTTTTCTCCACGATCTCCTCCTGATCCGCAGCCCGGTCAAACCCGTCATAGCTCATGCGGAACAGCCCTTCTCCATGGGTATACTCCCGCACCGTCCGGGTATAATTTCTGAGCTTCGACACCGCCCCGCGTCCTTCCACAGTCACGTAATTCTCCGTCTGTTCACTGATGGCACTCTCTTCACCCAGCTGTCCCATATCATAAAGCGCCCGTCCGGCCGCCTCCGCCGGAACCGTAAGTGAGAAGCGCACATAGGGCTCCAACAGCAGATTCTCTCCGCCCATCAGTCCCTGCCGGATGGCGCGGAGTGCCGCCTCCCGGAAGTCCCCTCCCTCGGTATGCTTCTTGTGCGCCCGCCCGGCCACCAGCGTGATGCGCAGGTCCGTCAGCGGCGCATTTACCAGCACGCCCGTGAGCAGCTCCTTCTCCACCGCAGTGAGGATGGTCTGCTGCCAGCTCCTGTCCAGCTCATCCGTGGACAGCCGGCTGTCCAGCTGAATCCCCGCTCCTCTCGGTAGCGGCTCCATCAGAAAATGTACCTCTGCATAGTGTCTCAGCGGTTCAAAATGTCCCACCCCATAGGTCGGGGCTGCAAGGGTTTCGCGGTAGACCACATTTCCTTCGTCAAATGTAACGCTCTGTCCGAAGCGTTCCCGGATCCGCTCCGTGAGGATCTCCAGCTGCACCTCTCCGTACAGCTCCACCTCGATCTCTTCCCGGTCTGCCACCCAGGTTACGGACAGGGTGTCCTCCTCTTCCTCCAGCTCCTTCAGCTTCGGAAGGAATTCCCTGGGGCTGACCCCCTCCGGAAGGTTCATCCGGAAACGAAGCATGGGACGGCTCACCGACGGACGGGCCGACGGTGCGATCCCGAGACCGCAGCCCGCAGAGGTTGCAGTAAGTCCCGTAACCGCAATGATCTCGCCGGGTCCCGCCGACTGCACTGCCTCAAAGCCGGCACCGTCATAGCGTCGCAGCTGGGTCACCTTTTCGGAGAGTTCCTCCGTCTCCGGGGTATCATTCGAATCCGTTCCATTCTGCGCTGCTCCCGCTGCACCTGCTTTCCTTACAGGAAGATAGCTCACGGTATCCCGCACTGACAGGGTTCCGGACAGCACCTTCAGGAAGCTGACACGCTGCCCCGAGGTGTCATACAGTACTTTGTAGCAATATGCTCCGAAGGGTTCAGCGTTTCTTTCCGCCGACTCCTCTGCGTTCTCTCCCTGACCGCCTTCAAACATCCCATCCAGCAATGCCAGCAGCTCCTTCACGCCTTCTCCCCGCAGTGCTGATCCGAAGCAGCAGGGATGAAACCGTCCCTGCAGGAAGAGCCTGCGAATCGATTCCACCGGCACATTTCCGGAGGAAAGATAGGTCTCCAGCAGCCCCTCGTCAAGCACCGCCGCCTCTTCATACAGCGCATCCTTCTCGCCGTACCAGTCGGCAAAGCCCTCCCCCAGACGGCTCTTCAGCCTTCCCACCAGCTCGGCACGGTCCGGCGCGGGCAGGTCCATTTTATTGAAGAACACCACCGTGGGGATGCTGCGCTCCCTGAGGAGTCCGAAGAGGTACTCCGCGTGGGCCGTCAGCCGGTCGCCCGCGCTGACCACCAAAACCGCCGCATCAAGAACCGGCAGAACCCTTTCGGATTCTGCCGTGAAGTCCACATGTCCCGGGGTATCCACAACCGTGATATCCAGCTTCTCTGTGGAAATGTGACAATTCTTCGATGTGATGGTGATCCCTCTGGCCCTCTCCTGCGCGTCCGTGTCAAGAAAGGCGGTTCCGTGATCCACCCGCCCGGCTTCGGATTTCTTTCCCACCGTCACCAGCAGCTGCTCGATCAGCGTCGTCTTTCCTGCATCCACATGCGCCAGGATGCCGATTGTAACTTTTCTCATATTTCCAACCATTCTCTATCGATCGGGCAATAACGCCCTGCCATACGATCTATGCCTCCTCCGACGGCAGAACCTCCGCTCTGTGGGCGATGTTCTGCTTGAAGTTGATGACGTCATGCTCATACTCCTCATCCATCAATGTGGAATGGATCAGGAAATCCGCCGTCGCCTTGTTGTTGGCGAAGGGGATGTCATACACCTGGGCGATGCGCATCAGTGCCTTCACGTCCGGGTCATGGGGCGCAGCCGTAAGAGGATCCGAGAAGAAGATCACGAAGTCGATCCGGCCTTCCACGATCTTCGCTCCGATCTGCTGGTCGCCGCCCAGAGGACCGGAATTGTAGCCCCGCACCGGAAGGTCCGTGGCATCCGCGATCATCCGCGCCGTGGTTCCGGTTCCGCACAGAAAATGCTTCCGCAATATATCCGCATTGTCCTTGCACCATTTGATCAGCTCCGGCTTCTTGCCGTCATGTGCGATCAGTGCGATATTCTTCTGCTTATCGATGGTCAGTGTGATCTTGTCCTTCATATTCCTTCTCCTCCCGCTCGTGTATCTGTCCCGGTTCGTTCCGTCACCGTGTTTCTCTCGTTTATTCCCGGTGCATGCCCTCCTCGCATCTCCGCACTGTGTCACTCACGTCGCAGCTCGCTGCACACACCCTCCGCATCTATGATTTCCGTGCCGTACATGGCGTTCCTCGCCATCCTTCCGTCCTCGCAGAAGTAATGCCGCTTCCCGTTGATCTCCCGCCAGCCCGTCACCTGCACGCCGGTCTCCGGATCCAGGTAGTACCACTGCCCGTCCTCCGTGAACCAGCCCAGTGTCATTTTCCGGGTCTCATAAAAATGATACAGCTTCCCGTCCACTCTCTGCCAGCCGGGCTCACCTCTCGGATGTCCTCCGTCCGCATCCGGCAGGGGAATGATGTACACATAGGACGCACCCTCCGACGTCACCGGCGTAAGATCGATGGAGCTTTTCAGCCTGACACCGTTATGGTTCCCGCGTCCGGCGGCGTGGTACATTTGATGAAGACCCTCCGCGTTCCGTCCGCCGTAGATTCCGAAATGACAGTCCCAGCCGGTGGAGGGCCAGAACAACAGCACATATCCCTCCTGCAGCTTTCCGTCCCGCTCGGCCACGTCCATCAGCGGCTGCAGGGACTCCGCATCCGTACCTTCGCCTGCATAGTAAATGTTGGTCTGCTTTCCCTCATGCTCCCTGGCGCAGTAGTAATACCAGCCGGTGCCGTCGGTGAAGGCCGAGGTGGTCACCGGTTCGTAGAGCTCCCGCATCTTCGAAAGCGCATCTTCCTCAGTCCCGCCATTTGCATAGTACAGCACCGACGCCATGAAGCCGGTACAGTTATAGCCGTAACCGTCCCGCGCCCGTCCCGCATATTGCTGAGACCCGTAGTTCACGCAGGATGCCGCATTTTCATGAGTCAGGACATAGGCGGAGCTGTGATACTGCAGGCCTGCGTCCCAGTTGTCACGCAGCACATCCATCACACTCTGGGCCGTGACATTTTCCAGCCCCAGCTGTTTCGTCAGGAACTCACCATCCGTCACATCCCGGTCGATCCGCCGCGACCACTCCACCGTGAGCCGCTCCGGACTTCCGGCATCCGCGGGCATGCTCCCGCCCCATAGGACCAGGGCCAGCATCCCGGCCAGTATCCGGATCGATTTTCGCCTAACCTTCCTCATGTAATACGCCTCCAATTCGATTATAGCCTTAACGATTCTGACTGTCCACCAAAAAAGGGGGTCAGACCCCATTGCGAAACTGTTACATGCATGTAACAATTTTGCAATGGGGTCTGACCCCCGTCTCCGCAGGTCTTTACTTGATTACAAGTGCATCAAGCACAGCCTTTGTCTCAGCGCTGTCGAACTTGAATCCTGAGCAGGATACACGGACAGGCTTGCCGTTTGCTGACTTTCCGTACAGCTCGAAGCCGTTGCTGTACTCGAAACCGGTCCAGTCGATGTCACCGTACTTGCCGGATACATCCTTCTGATCCTGTGTGTATGTAGCCTTGTTCTGCTCATACTTC
>CADBRW010000030.1 GCA_902797155.1 uncultured Lachnospiraceae bacterium | reverse complement strand
GAGAGGATAAAACGGGGATTGTGCCCCGGCTGTCGCACCGATGACACAACCCCCTATGGTAAAGAGTTATGAAGAAAGAAAGCGTAATTAAACGGACTATTTATTGTCCTGGTCTACAACATTGTCGCAGATGATGGCCATAGCAGCCATGATATCTCTCTGGCTCGAATCAAAGATCTGGATACGGAAGCAGTCTGTCCAGTGTCCAAGATCCTTGTCCACATGGCCGATGGTGGTCCCGCCCAGCTGGATATCGAAGTCAAAGCCCAGAAGATCACCGCGGATGGTCAGTTCCTTTCCGTTTATGGTTCCGGAGACCTCGGGATTTGTGAATCTCATCTTCTTCTTCAGCTTACCGATCTCTTCTTTGTTCTTTACGATGGTATAGGACGGCATAACCGCAACCATCTTCTTTTTGATCTCCAGCACTTCCTGACCGTTCCGCTGAACGGAGAAATCCAGTCCCGTAAGCCCGCCTTCCACATGGTAAACGGTCTCTTCGTTCATGTCGAAGAGGTCAAACTTGTTGGTGATGGTCAGTTTCTGCTTCATGAAGATCGTCTCAGCCTCACCGCTGGCAGTATTTGCCGGACCTGCAGCAGCGGACTGTGATACTTCCTCGCCGGACTCCAGCTTCTGTACCACGCTCAGCAGCTCATCCACTGCCCGGTCAGCCTTTGCCGTTCCCTCGTCCTTGCCGCCGAACATCATGTCCAGTCCTGCACTGAAGGCTGTGGAACCGCTGCTGACGCCGTCCGTACCGATCTTACCCATGATGATCTTCTCCTTGTCCACACGGACAAAGATATCATAAGTGTCAGTCACCTTCTTATACAGGACAGACTGAGTTCCCTTGATGTCCCCCATGATGGGAGTACCGAAACTTACATTTACCGAGGAGAGCTTCTCCAGAAGATCCTCATTTGTAAACTGCTTTACATTTTTAATGCTTGCAAAGCCCATACCTGAGCTTTTCGCCTTGGGCTCCGAGCTTCCGGAGCCACCCTTAAACTTATCAAAGAATCCCATACTCTACCCCTTTCCTATTCCTGATAGAAGGATACCTGTCCGTTGGCGTCCACATTGAACTCCGTAAGATCTGTCATCAGGTAATCGCTGTACATATCCTCAACGATAAATGCGTAATAGAAATCGCCTTCGTCCATAACACTGTAGCTGACCTCCAGCTGGCCGCTGACGGTATACTCAGCACCTACATAGTCGGATTCGGTCATCTTCTCATCCAGAGTGAAGCTCTTGTACAGGGGAACGATCTTGTCGCCCTCCTTGATCTTCTTAAACTCTCTGGAGCAGGCACCGCTCTCGGCGAATCCGTCCCATGCACCGTCGATACGGATCTCACCTGTTTCCAGGATCTGACGGATGCGGAGGTTGGTCTCTCTGCCATTCAAGGTGATGGGCGATGTGTAGATCACATACTCATCATTCTTGTCAACGATGGTGGTTGCCAGATTCTGTCCATCCGGAAGGGACAGCCAGTATCCGTCGAACTGGTCCTTGAATACACCCTTCTCCCAGTCACACTCCACATCGTAGGTGTCACCCAGCAGCAGGACCTCATTGTCATTCAGTACCTGGTACACATTTGCATAGACATCTGCGGTATGATCCAGGGAATACTTGGTCAGAGTGAAGCCGAAGACACCGTCCTTGTCCATGGAAGCCGGACGAAGGAACTTGATGTGCTTACTCTCGCCGCTCTTCTCATAGCTGTCAGCATAATCAAAATGCTTGGTCTGGGTTCTCTTGGTCTTGAAGCTCTTTGTGGTCTGATCGTAGTCGTATTCCGAGTTGTAATTCCAGTTTCCGTCGGAATCGTAGAGCTCCTGGTCGCTGTAATCGCCGCTGGCCTGATTCGAGGATGAACACTCATACTGAGATGCATCCAGACCTTCGCCGTCTACCGTTTCCCACTCTTCCGTCTCCGAATTGTACTTGTAATACTTGCCTTCCGAGTCACAGCAGTACTGCTCATTGTCCTTAACGAAATAGGTTGTTCCCGTATTCTCGTCCTTATAGTAATCGGACTGCTGCTCGGCCTGCTGGTTGTTGGCATCGTTGCTGTAATAGGATGCACTGTAATCCTGGCGGTCGATAAAGGACATATAGTACGGACTGATGCAGATATCACTGAAGGTCTTCAGCTCCTCGGAGCCCTGAGGGGACAGAGGATAGTAAACCGAAAGTCCGCAGGCATTCGGATGATCGCCACCCTGGATCTTGTAAAGAACTGCCTCATCAAGGGCTGCCCTTACGGCTGCTCCGTTATCGGAGTATCCGCTGCAGGCATCCACTACACCCATCAGATCCAGCATGTTGGAATAGCCTTCGTTGTCATTGTTGGAACCGAAGTTTTCTGCACTGTGAAGCTGACGGATCATGGTGGACAGGGAATCTGCATCCTCGCCCTTCTCATAGATATCCTTGGCAAATGTATTGTATGCCGTGATCACATCATTCAGCTTCGACAGATCGGTAACTGCCAGTGTACAGCAGTTGGAATCTCCTGCTTCCACACAGCCCTGCAGGAAGGAATCACATACGACCTTCCCCAGGTCTCCGCCGTTTGATGTGGGATTCTGTGCAAGGTAATTTCCGATCTCCACATAGTTCCAGCCTGCGCCCGGCTCCAGTTCCTCGGAACCGAACATATACTTGGCATAGTTTGCCATGATATTTGCACCTTCGATGTTGCCCATCAGGCAGGCATCGAAGCCGATGAACTCCCACTTCTCCGTCATGAACTGCTGCGCACTGAGCAGTGCATCGTTGATCTCACGAAGCGTAAGCGCATCATTTTCATTCTGCTCATCGAAGCAGACACCGTAGATGGAGCCGTTTCCGTGATTCCAGAAGATCAGCCCCATATTGTCTGCAGGATAGTTCTCCAGACCCCAGCTCAGATAGTCCTGAAGTGCCGAGGGATCGCCCATGCTGACCTTGTCACCGGAATAGACTTCCTTGATGTCTCCGCCCTCAACCACAAAGCGCTGGGATTTCTCCGGATCGATGGACTCATAGTTCCACTTATTGGCACCACCGGTCTGAATGACGAAGCGAACCTTCTCGCTCTGGGTGGCCTTAGCCATCTCAGCTATATCTGAAACTGCCGCACCGCCGTTTCCGGACTCACCGCCGGACTCCAGGTCGGAACCGCACATCCAGAGAAAGATGGTCCATGTGCCCTCTTCTCCCATGGGAGTTCCTTCCAGCTCAGGACGGGAGATGTTCATCTCGCCGGTTTCCTTGTTCACGGACATCTGCATCGGTGTCACATCCGCTGCCTTCGTGCCGGATCCGGAGCTTGTATCCGCATCCGTATCAGCCTCTGTAGCCGATTCGGACACATCCGCCTGCTTGGTTGCTTCCGTTGAGGAATCCGAGGATCCGCAGGCCACCAGGCCAAGGGCCATGGTACCCGCAAGAACGGATGCTGCCAGTCTCTTTCTGAAGAACTTTCCTTTTCTCATATGCTCTGCCTCTCTTTAATGATTTATGTATGATTCACTGTAAGTTCGTTTTTTAGAAATAGCTTCCAAGGCTGAAGCCTGTGGGCATGGGGATCGTCAGCATGTAAATGGTTGCTCCGATCAGCAGGACCACTGCTATCACGAATACCACAAAGCGGTTCGGGATATTCTTGAAGATACCGACGATACCGAGAAGGAACAGTACCAGGGAGAAGATAACGGTTACCAGATTGTAGGTATCACCGTTCTTGTTGTCCTGCATACCTTCCTCAAGGAGCTTCTGGGACTCTGCCAGCTTCTCCTCTGCTTCTGCATAATAGGACTCCAGGAATCCGTCCTTCTGGAACGGAGATACGTCCTCTTCCTGGCTCAGTGCCCATTCAATGGCCGCATCAAATTCCTCCGAGCAGTTATCCTTACGGATGGCTTCGACCTTCGCCTCGATCATATCAACCTGAGCCGTATCACCCTTCGACTCTGCCAGATAGGCATCAAAGCTGTACTCCGTGATCATGTTCCATGTCATCATATCCTGTACTACACTCTGGAACGCTTCATTGTACAGTGAGTTTCCTTCGGAAGCCAGATTGTTACTCTTTGTATAATTGGTCGCCTGATTTCCTCCATGCAGGGAACCGATCCAGGTTGCCCATGCGGTCAACAACGCCGTAATGCCCAGGAAGATGGCAATCAGCATTTCCAGCTTTGCCTCGCTGATAAAGCTCTTCTTCGGCTTCTCATTCTTACTTACTTCTTCTTTGGTTTCATCTACCTTTACTTCTTCGTCTGACATTTCTCTTTCCTCCTGATTCTTTCTTCACTCTTCTTTACCAATATTCTTTACCAATACTCTTTACAGGAAAACAGGTGTGGAACGATCCGGTTCCACACCTGTCTTTAATACTATCACTTAAAGGGGGGTTCGGAACTTATTCTTCTGCTCCGGCTTCTTCGCCGCCTGCCTGCTGCTCCTCGCCGCCTGCCTGCTGCTCTTCGCCGCCCTGCTGTGCAGCGCCTACAGTACCTGTTCCCTTCTTCAGAACAAAGTCATTGTTCTGGCCGTTTACGTTGATGGTGTAGGAAAGTGTCTGTGCATCCTTGTCATACTTTACGCTGTAGGAAACCTGACCGTTTTCCTTAACCTCAAAACCATTGGACTTGTAGTCAACTTCTACATTTGCAGCACCAAGTGCGCTGGTGATAGTTGCCTTACCATCCTTGATGTTCCAGTTGCTTGTGCAAGCTCCTACATCCTGACCTGTCTCAGCCGCATAATCCTCAACGCTCTTACCGTTGATGCTTGATGTAGTCCAGTCACCGTCTACATCCTTCTGAACACTGCCGCATCCTACGAGGCACAGTCCCATAACCATTGCTGCTACAAGTGCCAGTGCCAGTTTCTTAGTAAACTTCTTCATCATCCTTTACCTCCATTTTTTTGATGAACAAACCCGGGAGCATCTGCTCTCTTGTTTCTGTGGCTTATTTTACACAAATGAAAATGAAATTCAACACCTCTGACACTTCCCGCAGGGCGATGGCACAAAAAGACATTTTGGCACGAATGATGCCATTTTGGCACGAATGGCGCATTTTCTGTTTACATTCCCTCAGGGTGTATAGTATACTTCCATGTGGAAACACAGATTTATTTCGTGAACATACTTACTGTATAAGGGGTTTTACGATGAATATAGCGATCGTAGAT
This sequence comes from uncultured Lachnospiraceae bacterium, assembly GCA_902797155.1. GTDB lineage: Bacteria > Bacillota > Clostridia > Lachnospirales > Lachnospiraceae > Eubacterium_Q. The sequence goes on along the minus strand of CADBRW010000030.1, from coordinate 6,628 downwards.
GACGATATAAAGGATATCGACCGGTTGGAGGAACTTCTCCGGCTCTATGCATCTCTCCACAGGAACGAGATCACTGTGGAGCGCTTTCAGAGTGCCACGGAGTTTCTGTCCTCCTACTCTGCATACAAATACTCTCTGATCTTCCTGGACATCTATATGAACGGTGAGAACGGCGTAGATACGGCCGCTGCCATTCGTGAGGTGGATCAGGATACGATCATCATTTTCCAGACCACCAGTGCGGACCATATGTCATCCGCATTCTCTCTGCATGCCTTTGATTATGTGATGAAGCCTGTTGAGAAGGATCGGATTTTCCGTCTGATGGACGACGTCACACGTCAGGAGACCCGGGACGGAAAGACCTTTTCATTCATTGATAAAAATGTGGAATGCCGGCTTCGTTACGGGGATATCATCAGTCTGCGCTCCAACAAGCATTATCTGAACATCACGGACCGGGAAATGAATGAGTACCGGATCCGCATGAATTTCAGCGACGCGGAGGAAGAGCTGGCTTCCGACGGACGTTTTCTCCTGATCAACCGCGGTACTCTGGTGAATATGGATCATATCACCCGTTTCGGAAACGGGATCTGCGTGATCAATGACACCATCCATCTGCCCTACAATGTTAAGAAGCAGAAGCTTCTGGAGCAGACCTACCGAAACTATATCTTCTCCAAGGTCCATCGGAATATGCACTGACGAGGTACCCATCGTATGGATTTCGACAGATACTTCTCCATCCTCATATCCTGGCTCTACGTGCTCCCCTGGGGCATACTCTGCATTGCGCCCATGAAGGGGAAGCTTCGCCTCGGCTTCCGTCTGACCCTGGGTGGGATGCTCTTCATGTCAGCGGCGATCCTTCCTGTCGCTGCGCTGATCCCCTGCTGTTTTAATGTAAAACCCAACGCCGTACTCCTGCCGGTCCTGGTGCTGTACTTCATCGCCTATCGGATCTCCGTAACCGCCACCACTGTGCAGGCCGCAGCGATCTTTCTTTTCGTCGGCGCCTTTATGAGCGTCGCCACCAACCTGGCCTATGCGGTGGATGCCGCATACCATCCTGAAGGCGGGGCAGGTGACAACCTGATGACCTTCGCCCTCTGCCGGCTTCTGTTCAGCATCATGCTGCCCGTTGTCTTCTATCACATGATGAAGACCCATGCAGGTTTCCTGATCAACCATATGAAGAAGCACTACATCTGGGCTATGAGGTCCGTCATTTCCGGCACATTTCTCATCATAAATGTCATCATGATCCCCCAGAAATACGAGACGCTCTACGTCAACAATATATTCACAGTCTTTCTCTGCCTGCAGTTCGTGATCTTCTTCCTGGAGATTCTGATCGGAGTCAGCTTCTACCATGTCCTGAAGAACCTGATCGAGGCATCGGACACCAAGATCCAGAATGACCTTATGGATATGCAGGAGCAGTCCTTCGAGAAGCAGCAGCGTTTCATCGAGGAAAGCGCCCGGGTACGTCACGACTTCAAGCACACCATCCAAAGCATCAAATATATGGCGGATAACGGGGAATATGAGGAACTGAAGCAGTTCCTGGATGAATACAGCAGTACGATCCCTGAGAAGGAGATCATGATCTACTGCAAGAGCAGTGCGCTGAACGCCCTGCTGAACCACTACCGGATACAGGCAGAGAAGTTTGATATCAAGACCACCTACAGCATCGAGCTTCCGCCTCCGGAGAAGGCTGCTCTCAGCAGCACGGAGCTCTGCAGCATCGTGGGAAACATCCTGGACAATGCCATCCATGCCGCATCTGCCCAGCGGGAGGGCGAGCGTTTCATCCGTCTTACACTTCAGATGCAGCGTACCAATGACTTCTATATCGTTGCTGTGAATTCCTTCGACGGAAAGCCGAACATAAAAGGCGGCCGGTATGAGTCTACCGACCGAAGAAGGAGCGGACTTGGCATCCGCTCCATCGAAAACACCGTTCAGAAACACGGCGGTATCACAAATATCTATCACAAAGGAACCGAGTTCTATACGGACATCATGGTGCCCGCAGCCCGGGGTTAAGCCCCCTGTCAGTCGTGATCCTTTATATGCTGGGAAACGGCAATGATAAAACCGGTTTCCGAAACCATGATGTTGAACTTAGACGAGCCGGTGTCAACCGTTTTATTCGCAGCTTCATGTCTTGCCTTATGGAATCCGCGTGCCTCAAGAAACTCGATGGCCTCTTCCAGATTATCCACGTTCATACGGATCATCATCCATTCACCTGTACCCTGGGAGACGTCCACATGGAAACCGTTGGCATCCTTCATCCGTACATCGGTGGTATTGTTGATGCCGATTCCTTCCTTCTCATGACGTTTCTCAAAACCAAGCTCCTCAAAAAGCGCGATGGCTGACGCCGAATCCTTCGTAACGATAAGCGGGTTAAATGTAGTGATCTTCATCATGTTCCTCCTTTGGTCGTATGTTATGTTTTGGTCTGACCTATGCAATACCATGATTTATTTTACCACATTCTTTCGCACACGGACGTTCCGTTCTGGAACATCTGATCATTTTCGCACAAACTGAAAAACATTTCTCGTTTCATCTTCCGGAAGCTGTCCAATATAGTCCAGATACATATCTGAAATACTGTCGTTCTTCCCATCCTTTGAGAGACCGGACAAAATATCGGTTGCCTCAGCTCTGCGCCCCAGATGGAATAACCGCACGGCCTCACGAAACTCTGTGGCATTTCCGTATCTCTTTTCTTTTTCCTCCTCGGGCAGACAATCCAGGACCTCATAAAGAGCCTTTACTTCATTTACGCCTGCCACCTGTACTTCTCCAAGATACCGCATTTTAAGGGAATCCGGATCTGTCATGCGATCCACTGTATCTTTTGTGATCAGCATGGCCGTATGGTACTGTTTCGTAAGGGATTCCAGGCGGGAACTTAAGTTCACTGTGTCGGAAATGACGGTTCCCGAAAGTCTCTCGCTCTCTCCCACGATACCGATCCGGGTCATTCCCGAGTGCACACCGATACCGATATTGACATCTCCGATTCCGATTTCCTTCGCCGTACTTTTATCCAGTACGATCTTCCGATATAGTTCGATTCCGCATAAAACGGCGTCATCTGCATTTTCAAAAAGAGCCATGACCGCATCACCGATATATTTATCCACAAATCCATTATGTTCCCGGATGATCGGGCCGGCCTTACCGTATATTGTGTTCACGAACTCAAAGTTCTCTTTCGCCGTCATTGTCTCCGAATTAATGGAGAAGGCACGGATATCAAAAAACAGCACCGTAAGATCACGACTCCGGGCATCACCCAGGGAAAGATCCGTAAACTGCTCCTTCCCCAGAAGCTCCCTGAATTTCTCCGGGACAAATTTATAATAGAACTTCTCGGTTCTATCCTTTTCGTTGAACATCTCCTCGAGACTTTCCGTCATGATATTGACCTCTGAACAGATTTCTCCGAGTTCGTCCTTTGACTTGTACTTAACTCTTGCAGAGAAGTCCCCGCCTGCTATTTTATGCACGGTTCCCGTTGCTTTTTTAATGGTTCTTGTGATGTACCAGGAGGTCACTATCGTGATGACAACCAGCGCCAGCACGATCATGAATACGTAACCCAAAACCTTTAGAAACAGGTCTATTCTTGTGTTCCAGAAGCTCCAGGTATCCGTCGACACTCTAAGGAGATAAACAGGGCAGCTGCCTTTCGGATCGTTGATCAGACCGTAGGAAACCATCGTGCTGTTTCTGGCATCCGACGAAAACAAGGTGGCAACATCCTGATAGAGCGAAGACCCTCTGCTTTGCAGTTCCTCCTGTATATATTCCTGTCCCGAAGCTTCAATCAGGTTATCCTTATAGAATCCGGGAGTGAGTACCTGATCCGATCTGGCAAGAATGGCGCTGTTTTCATTTTCCGAAAGGGAGACAACCCAGTATACATATTTCCCGTCTTCAAATCCCTGAAGCTTCTTCGTCAGTTCAATTTCGGCAGTTCCCGTTTGACCATCCAATTGATCGAAGCCACTGAAATCATAACCCTCCAGAGCTTCTACCGCCAGTCGGCTTGCCATTCTGATTTCCCGCTCGGTCTGCAGCGTCGTATCTTCCTCCATATCCGCATAAAACATATAAACAATAATGCCTGCCGGGATCAGAAGTACAGGTATCGTGATCACAAGCTGTTTATACAGCAGCGTTTTCCTGCGAATGATGATATTGATCAAAAGCCCTACGGCGCAGATGATGATCATAAGGGCAATCAGATAGGAAACCCACCAAAGCCATCCGTTTTTGATATAATAAGAAAGATTTTTTGCCTCTGCCTTTTCTCCGTCAAAGGTAAAGACACCATTCCTTAAGGTAATGATCGCCAAATGATCATTCCCGGTAGAACGAACGTGTACGGGATCAATAGCGATAATGGGAATCTGCTGATCTTCTCCGATCCCCTCTTCATGCAGATCATATACCTCTTTCATTTCTCCGTCTTCAATGACAAAAATCTTTCCGTCATACGCATTCCTGGTTACATAGAGCTTATCCCCCACCATGGCGGCCAGATTCACGAAGACCTTCTCATCCCTCTTTGAAGGATTGGTCTTTACTTCATAAATACACTCCGTTAAGGGTTCGTTAAACTTCGTGAGATAGTATTTCCCATTACTTTGCTGGAACAGATAAGAATCACCAAGGGGAATCACCTTCTGCGTAAACGATCCATCATCCGCAGCTGCATAAGGATCACTGATCCTGACATTCTTCGTCTCTGTATCGATCTCATATAATAATGTCTCTTCAAGGTATACCACGGCAAATGAGAGTGTTCCGTTTTGATAGAAGGGCCTGCTGATCGTGGAATCCCGAAAATAAGAATCCTTCGGATATTCAACATAACAGATATCCCCTAAGTAATCCCCTTTTTCCGACAGTTCAACCACTCTCTCTCCGACGAGGAATGTATCGGTTTCCGGATCATACTCAGATATGAATCCATAGGAATGACGGTCATCTCCCATCACATAATTTCTCAAAGCGGCATAATCACCATTTCTCTTTATTTCCGCAAGTGTGGCGTAGACCTGCTCATTGGTATCTATATTGACCAGAGCAGAAATGCCTATGTTATTTTTATTCATCAGAACCAGAGCATCGCCGTCCCGGCTTACCGCTGCACCGGTAATATCGGAAATGGGAAGCTCCTCACCCCAGAGTTTATCTGTTAACGTTTCCGATGATTTTCTGTCCGGATTCCAAATGCTCAAAACAAACAAAAGAATAAGACAGATTCCCATTCCCAGCAAAAACCAGCGCGCCTTCCCGAAAATGCGATGAAACAATTTTTTTATGCTGAATTTTTTTCCTTCTTTCATACTTCCTCTATTCAGTAAAATGTTCGTACAGTTCCAAAAGACATATCGTCTCCACATGCATACTGTGAGGGAACATATCAACCGCTGCCACCCGCTTCAGGGTGAAGCCCTCCTTCGTCAGGATGGCGATGTCCCTGGCCAGTGTTGCGGGGTCGCAGGAGACATAGACCAGGCGCTTCGGTGCCATGGCAGCGATGGTGGTAAGCAGTGCTGCGTCACAGCCCTTCCGTGGCGGATCCACCACAACCACATCCGCGCGGTACCGGTCCGGATCCTCGTCATAGAGCTTCGGAACCACCTCTTCTGCTTTACCCACGAAGAACTCCGTGTTGGAAATGTGATTCAGCCCGGCATTCTCCTTCGCATTGTCGATGGCCTGGGGAACGATCTCCACACCGAAAACGGCCTTTGCCTGCTTCGCCAGGAAGAGGGAAATGGTCCCGATGCCGCAGTACATATCCCACACGGTTTCCTCGACCGTCAGGCCTGCATACTCCAGCGCCTTGGCATACAGCTTCCGTGTCTGCTCCGGATTCACCTGATAGAAGGATTCCGGTGCGATACGGAAGGTGATGTCTTCGATCCGGTCTTCGATATAGTCTTTGCCGAAGATCACTTTGCTGTGGTCTCCCAGGATGCGGTTGGTCTTCTCCCGGTTGATGCTGAGGGCAACGGAGGTCAGGGTGAGGCGGGGACTGCACAATCCCCCGGTTTCCGCAGAATTGTCCTGTCTCATAGCGTCTGCAGTGTTCGGGTGCTGTGCATTCCACACTTCCACCGCTTCCTGCAGCTTCCGGATCAGCAGTTCCTGCTCCGGCAGTTTCCCTCCGTTGATCACGATACACACCATGACCTGCCCGGTGTAGAAGCCCACCCGGGTCAGCACATGGCGCACCAGGCCGGTATGCCGCTCCTCGTTGTATACAGCAACCGCCGCCTCCTCCAGATACTCCCGAACCGCCTTCATGATCTCCCGGTTCACCGGATGTCCCGCGGGGCAGTCCGTAAGCGGGATCAGCGCATGGGTATGACCGGCATAGAAGCCCAGAGCCGGCTTCCCTTCACGGTCCATCCCAGCCGGAAACTGCATCTTATTCCGAAAATGATAGGGCTCCTCCATCCCCTGAACGGGCTCCATCAGGGACTCTGCATCCACGATCCCGCCGATCCTTGTGAGACAGTTCTTCACATGATTCTGCAGCAGCTCCAGCTGCTTCTCATAGGAAATGTGCTGCAGCGTACAG
>CADBRW010000029.1 GCA_902797155.1 uncultured Lachnospiraceae bacterium | reverse complement strand
TTTCGAAAAAAAGATGATACAATACTGTCGCCTATGCAGTTCAAAGACAAATAGGCACTATCTGTGATAATTATTATCAGGAGGCTTTAGGTTATGGCTGACTATATGAAAACATATGAGCAGTGGGTGAACAGTTCCTTCTTTGATGAGGAGACAACGAAGGAGCTTCAGTCCATCGCAGGCGACGAGGCAGAGATCCGTGAGAGATTTTATTCCGATCTGGAGTTCGGAACCGCTGGTCTTCGCGGCATCATCGGAGCAGGAACCAACCGTATGAATAAGTACGTTGTCGCCCGCGCTACACAGGGCCTTGCGAATTACATCATCAGCAAGCATGGCCAGGAGAAGGGCGTAGCCATCGCATTTGACTGCCGCAGATTCTCTCCGGAATTTGCAGATGTGGCAGCCTGCGTACTGGCGGCAAACGGGATCAGGGCATATCGCTTTGAATCTCTCCGTCCCACACCGGAGCTGAGCTTTGCGGTTCGTCATCTCGGCTGTATCGCAGGTATCAACATCACTGCCAGCCACAACCCGCCGGAGTATAACGGATACAAGGTTTACTGGGAGGACGGCGCGCAGATCACCCCTCCGAACGATATCGGGATCATGCTGGAGGTTCGGAAGCTCAGCATAGAGGATTCCAAGATGATCACTCTGGAGGAGGCAAAGGAAAAGGGCCTCTATCAGGTGATCGGTCAGGAAGTTGATGACGCTTATATCGCCGAGCTGAAGAAGCTGGTGATCCATCAGGATACCATCGATCAGTACGCCAAGGATATCACGGTGGTTTATTCTCCGCTTCACGGAACCGGAAATATTCCGGCCCGCCGTATTCTGGCAGAACTCGGTTTCACAAATGTCTTCGTTGTTCCCGAGCAGGAGCTGCCGGACGGAGAGTTCCCCACGGTTTCCTATCCGAACCCGGAGGCGAAGGAAGCCTTCGAGCTGGCTCTGGCTTTGGCAAAGGAAAAGGATGCGGACCTTGTGCTTGCAACAGATCCCGACGCAGACCGTCTGGGGGTGTATGTAAAGGACAGAGCAGGAAATTACAGATGTCTTACCGGAAATATGTCCGGTTCCCTGCTTGCTGAGTATGAGATCTCCCAGATTCAGGCAACCCGCGGACTTCCGGATGACGGTCGTCTGATCAAGTCCATCGTGACCACAAATATGGCAGCCTGCATCGCTGACGCCTATGGCGTGAAGATGGAGGAGTGTCTGACAGGCTTCAAGTTCATCGGACAGAAAATGCTGTCCTACGAGCACAGCGGCCACGGTACCTATCTCTTCGGATTTGAGGAGAGCTACGGATGCCTGATCGGAACCCACGCAAGGGACAAGGATGCCATCGTGGCTACTATGGCTCTCTGCGAGGCTGCGACCTACTATAAGTCCATCGGCAAGAATCTGTGGGACGCAATGATCGATATGTATGAGAAGTACGGCTACTGGACCGACAATATCTGCACCATCACCATGAAGGGTGTGGACGGTATTGAGAAGATCAAATCCATCATGTCCATGCTTCGGAAGAATATCCCCACAAATATTGCAGGCTACGAAGTGATCGCAGTCCGGGATTACGATACGGATATCGTACGCAATCTGCATACGGGAGCTGAGACACCCACATTTTTACCGAAGTCAAATGTGCTTTACTTCGAGCTTTCCAAGGATGCATGGCTTTGTGTACGTCCTTCCGGAACGGAACCGAAGATCAAGTTCTACTATGGTCTGAAGGGCAGGTCACTGGAGGATGCGGCAGAGTGTTCCAAGGATTTCGAGGCAAAGCTTCAGGGACTGATCAACAGTCTGGTAAATGCATAAGCAGGTTTTATTCAACAGCGCAACCTCTTCCGTGAAAACGGGAGGGGTTACACTGCTTTTATTCTGCACGAGATAAAACGAACGAAGAGGTAACAGTACCAAGGAGGAATTTATGACAAAAAGAGGATGGATGAGGCTGGTCGCGGTCTTTTTCCTTTTTGCCGTAACCGTGTTCACCGCCGGAACGGTGGCAGAAGCGAACATCCCGAACGTGTCCATGGGTACGGTTCAGGTGGAATCTTATTATGACAAGCTCCGTGAGGCATTTTATCAGGACGGCTATGTAGAGGTAGGCGCCTGCAACGGATGGGTGGAACGGGTGATCAACAAATCCGGCCTGATCGGTGAGATCACCGTGGACGGAACCACCGTTCTGGAGCTGAACGATGCGTTAAAGAACAGTGAGTTCTGTACGCTGGTTTGTTCCCTGGAGGGTGGCCAGAACGATTATCAGGAAGCTACCGACCAGATGATCAAGGATGTTAATGACGGAAAGATCAAGGCCGGCGACATCGTGATCTTTACCAAGAATATGAATGATCCGGATCACACCCCGGATCCCCATTGGCTGCATGCGGCCATCGTTATGAAGGAGACCTTCGACGGTACGGTGGATAATACCTATAATTATGCACTTACACGCTGGAAGATCGAATATACGGGGTATCCCACCATGGCGCATGCCCTGGCAGAGCAGTTCGGAGTGGAGTATTATACTCCGCTGACCTCACCCTCCTCTCTTGAGAGCGAGGCGGACGACGGTTCCACAGGCTACTATGTGTATCGCCTGGAACCGGAGAAGTACCAGGAATCCCTGAAGAAGAAAGCAGAGGCTTCGACTGAGAAAAAGGAAGAGGCAACTACGGCACAGAAGCCGGCTGATACCCAGCCCGCAGCTGTAACCACCGAAGCATCGACGGAACCGTCAGGGGAAGGCTCGGCAAGCGTGGAGAAACCGTCCACGGGCGGAACGGGCAGCAGCTCCTTCGGTGTGGTGCTCAGTACTCTGATCGCACTTCTGTCAGTAGTCCTTCTGTTCGTGTGTATGATGGTTTTATAGCAGATCCGGATAGAAAGAGCGTTCATTAAAGTAAAAGAAAGGTAAAGGCGCTATGAATAGCAGAACCAGTGTTTTTTCCACAATTCTGACCCTGATCATCGCTATGGTCTTCATTTCCGGGATCGTGATCGGCTCTCAGGGAAAGACGAAAATGAACTACACAGCGGAGGTGACGGTGAAGGGCGGAGCGCTGTCCGGAGACTCGGGACAGTCCATCTACATGAAGGCTCCCGGTGAGGAGTGCACCTTTGAAGTCAGTGCGGAAGGAGCAAAGGGGATCACGTCAAATGTACTGATCTATAAGGATTCTTCCATGAGAGATTCCTATCTGTCCGTAGGAGCGACAGAGGAAGGAACGGTATCGGATCCGGTGCAGCTTACCGGAGACTCCGTATTCCTTCAGGTGGTACGGAGCATCGAACCCGGTGCCACCGTTGCAGACGGAACCTACAAGATCTCCTATACGATCCGGGTGAAGAGCACGGGCGGGAGCGGAAAGCTGCTGCTTACGATCCTTCTTTCCGTAGGTCTCATCATTCTTGGTGTGATCGCGCTGAACCATGAGAACAATAAGGCCAGAACCTGCACGAAGCGTCAGATGCGGCTCAGGGGTAAGGCATATTCCAACGCATTCCTTGTGCTGGCAACGCTGGCACTGGCATTTTCCTTCCTCAGCGGTCTTGTGGAAGAGTTCCCCTTCAGTATCTACCAGTGCGGCATGATCGCATTTCTGATCTCCGCCATGGTATTCCTGATCTCGGCGGACCGAAGCAGAGCGTTCAAGGGAATCCGTACAAAGCGGGGATCGTTGGTGGTCATTTTCGCCATTGTGGCAGGTGTTAATCTTTTCGTGGTTCTTCTCAGCATGATCATGAAGAATACGGCGGCAGCAAGCTATACAGGATCCGGAGTGATCGGAAACTGGATCGTAAATGCGGTTGCGGCTGTCTGCTTCTTTGTAATGATGATGGAGCTCCTTATGCAGGATGCAAGAGAACAGGCGGAGAAGGAGTTACGGCAGGAGGGAGAGTAGAACGTCGGAAATATCGGAGGAAGAAAGTTGAAGATATTTAGAAAGCTTCTGGCAGCGGTGCTGATCCTTGGCATTGTCGTCGGAACAACGGTTAGGACAGAAGCGGCGGTTCCCACGGCACCCAAGGGGACCATACAGGTGGAACCCTATTATGACCAGCTCAGGAAGGCATTCTTCCTTTCAGGTTATGACGAGGCGGGTGCCTGCAACGGATGGGTGGAAAGAGTGATCAACAAGTCAGGTCTGGTAGGGTCCTTCGTTGTTGGAGGAACTGTACAGGAGCTGAATGAAGCCATGGCAGCCAGCAGTAAGTTCACTCTGGTTGCAAGCCTGGAAGGCGGCCAGTCCGATTATCAGAATGCTACGGATCAGATGATCCGGGATGTAAATGCAGGTAAGATCAAGGCCGGCGATATCATCATTTACACAAAGAATATGAAGACGCCGAATTCTTCGGGAGTTCACTGGCTGCATGCGGCCATTGCCATGAAGGAGATCTTCGACGGTTCGGTTGAGAATTATGTGCAGTCCGGATACGGCAGATGGAAATCCGGATACATCGGATATCCAACCATCGCCCATGCACTGGCACCCATGTGGGGTGTTGAGTACAGAACGCCCATGACCACACCGGCTACACTGGAGGCCGATGACGGAGGCTCCACGGGCTACTACGTATACCGCATCAATGTGGGCGGTGAAGTGGATGAGGAAAGAACCGGTTGGGAGAAGCTTGGCAGCTCGTGGTATTACTACGAGAACGGCACGGCGAAAACCGGTTGGCTGAAGGATCAGAATAAATGGTATTACCTGAACGAACAGGGTATCATGCAGACCGGCTGGCAGAAGATCGATAATGTCTGGTATTTCTTCCGTCCCGGCGGAGTGATGCAGACCGGTTGGAAGAAGCTGGACGGAGTCTGGTACTTCCTGAAGGGCGGTGCCATGCAGAAGGGCTGGAAGAAGATCAAAGGTGTGTGGTACTTCTTTAAGTCAAACGGAGCCATGCACACAGGCTGGAAGAAATCCCTTGGCGTGTGGTACTATCTGGACGAAGACGGAGCCATGGTCACCGGAGAAAGGACCATCGATTCCGTTACCTACGAATTTGACGAGAACGGCGCATGCCTGAATCCGTAAGCATGCGGGAAGTGGGAAGGGGTCAGACCCCATTACAAAATTGTTACGTGTCCATGTAACAGTTTTGTAATGGGGTCTGACCCCTTCCGTGTTAGTTGTAGCCTTCCTCCTGACAGTCGGAGAGTGTCAGGGTTCGCAGCCGGTCATCGCTTACGTCCTTCTCGGTTACGATCCGGGAAGCCTGACGTTCGATGCACCGCTCTATGTAGTTTCGAACCTCGCGGGCATTTGCAAAGTTGGGCTCATGGGCCCTGGCCCGGGTGTTAAGATACCTTTGGATGTAGGCGGCTGCCTCGTCATCCGGTGAATACTCCTGCTTCTTACACATGGATTCGAAGATCTTGTAAAGCTCTTCACCGGAGTAATCCTTGAAGAAAATGTTCTTGTTAAACCGGGATTTCAGTCCCGGGTTGGAGTTTACGAATTCCTCCATCTGTTCGGTGTAGCCGGCAACGATGACGATCAGGTCGTCGCGGTTGTCCTCCATCCGCTTCAGCAGTGTATCCAGCGCTTCCTTTCCGAAATCCTTCTCATCCTTTCCTGCAGTGAGGGTGTATGCCTCGTCGATGAAGAGGATACCGCCGATGGCGCTGTCAATCACCTCTGCCGTCTTTGCAGCGGTCTGTCCGATGTATCCTACCACCAGGTCGGAGCGGTCCACCTCCACCAGCTGTCCGCCGGAGACAACGCCCAGGGCCTTATAGATCTTGGCCAGCAGACGGGCTACCGTGGTCTTGCCGGTACCCGGATTTCCGGAGAAGACCAGATGCAGCGTGATGTCCGGCTGCTTCATGCCTCGCTCCTCCCGCATCTTCCGAACCTTCACGAGATTGATCAGGTTCGTCAGGTCCTGCTTCACCGCGTCAAGACCGATCAGAGAATCCAGCTCCTCCATCAGTTCCTCCAGAGTCTTTGGCTTCTCGTCCTCCTTCACCTTCGGAGCTACCGTCTGTTCGGAACTCTTTCCGTCAGTCTTCTTTCCGCTTTGGGAACCGGTCACACTCTTCGGATTCCGGAAAGAACCGCGAAGCTTGGCGGCGTGAATGGAATCCGCAGAGATCAGTTCACCCGCATTTCCCACATTGTACAGACCGAACTCCTTCAGGAAATTGTTCAGCATGATGACGTAGTTTGAGAGATTGCTGATCTCGGTGACGGTACTACCGTTTCCGTTTCCGATGGTGAATTCCGTGCCCAGGTCATTGAAGGTATCAACGATCACACGTGAAAATGCACGTCCCAGCTGGTCACGCCTTGCACCGCCGGACAGATCGTATTTGGCAAAATAGGTCAGGGAGCGGGGAACGGTGTTGATGAACTCCGGCTTCAGGCAGCGGTCATAGCGCAGCTCCAGGAACCGCCTGATGTCCATATACATGGTCAGGTATTCCATGATAAATGTGCGTTCATAGTTTGTGTCCGAACCGTCGGGCTCATACAGAAATCCCAGAAAGAGAAGATAGTCAAACTTCAGCATCTCCCGAAGAGTCATGGTTCCGGGAGGCATTACGCCGCTGGCATTTACCTGATCGGCAAGCTGAAATGACAGCTGGATCTTTCGGTATAATTCATAATTCGTCATTGTAGTATCCTTCCTGGCGGAACATTTGTCCCGCAATCCCTATCATACCACATACGCTCCGTTCTGTGGGGAAAAACTTTTCTATTTCTCTTCAAATAAGCGGCGGTTTATGGTACAATGTTCGCTGAGTATTTTCGGAGCAAAGGAGGGCTTCAGTGATGCGGCTTCGGCCCTGTATTGACATACATAACGGCCGTGTGAAGCAGATCGTGGGAGGCAGTCTTTCGGACCTGGAGGTCGGGATGACCAACTTCGTCTCTCAGGAGTCAGGTGCTTTTTATGGAGACCTGTACCGGAGACTGGAGCTTCCCGGCGGACATATCATTCTGCTGAATCCGGCGGGCACGGAGGAATACGAGGCGGATATGGAAACGGCTCGTGAAGCGCTGCAGGCCTATCCCGGCGGTCTGATGATCGGAGGCGGGATCACGGCAGAGAACGCAGCAGCCTTCCTGGACATGGGCGCCACCCATGTCATCGTTACATCCTATGTGTTCCGTGACGGGCAGGTGGATCTGCAGAGGCTGGACCGTCTGGTACGTGAAGTGGGACAGCAGCATCTGGTGCTGGATCTCAGCTGCAGACGGACTGAACAGGGGTACTGCATTGCAACGGACCGCTGGCAGAAACTGACAGAGGTTTACATAACAAAAGAGGCCCTGAATCTTCTGAAAGCATCCTGTTCCGAATATCTGATTCACGCCGTGGATGCGGAGGGCAGGAGAAACGGCATCGAGGAACCCCTGGCAAAACAGCTGGGGCAGTGGGGAGAGATCCCAATCACCTATGCCGGAGGCGTGGGAAGCTTCCGGGATCTGGAAATCCTGCGGGAGGCCGGACAGGACAGGCTGGATGTCACCATCGGGAGTGCACTCTCAATCTTTGGAGGAGATATGGAACTGGCGGAGGTGATCCGCTTTCTAAGGGAATATAAATCGGATCGAAAGGAAAATGGAGGAACCACATGAGAAAGAAAGGAATGCATCGTGTGCTGGCTGTGACGCTTTCCGGCGCTCTGCTGCTCGGAATGGCCGGCTGCGGAAAGAAGGAAGAGGGAACCACAGCTGCGGGTACTACCGCAGCTGCAACCACGGAGGCCGTAACTGAGGCAAAGACCGAACCGGCCACCACTCCGGCAACCGAGGCTAAGACCGAGGCTGCCAAGGAGGACATCAATGTTAAGGCCGGAGATGTGATCATCGACATGAACTTCGATGACGGTTCTACCGGAAAGTTCTCCGAATACCGTAACGGCGGTGATTTCGAGATGAGCAACGAGGATGGAAAGCTGAAGATCCACATCCTTCGCTGCGGCAGCTGTGATTATGCGAACCAGATCTTTTATGACGGTTATCAGCTGCTTCAGGGTGCGGAGTATACCATCAGCTTTGACATTTCCAGCTCCATCGACCGTGTGATCCAGTACCGGGGAGGCCAGCTGAACGGCGGGGATTACCACGCTTACCAGGAGGACAACATCCCGGTAGGATCGGAAGTGCAGCATATATCTGCCGACTTCCTTATGGAAGAGGAATCCGATCCCGCACCGCGTCTTGTATTTAACATGGGAATATGGGAAGGCATGGACGGGGATCCGGGCGAGCATGATATCTTTATCGACAACATCCGGCTGACGGTAAAGGATGTGACGAATGCCCAGGTTCTGGAAGGCCTTCCGGAGTATCCGAAGGTAAATGTAAATCAGATCGGTTATCTGCCGGGAGATGAGAAGAAGGTGGTAGTCAAGAGCCAGACCACGGAGACCTTCCAGGTGATCGATACGGCTTCCGGCAAGGAAGTCTACACAGGAACCTTCGGCCCCTTCGCATATCATTCGGCTTCCAACGAGCTGGTACGCGTGGGTGACTTTACAGAGGTGAACACACCGGGTACCTATAAGATCGTGACGGATGTGGGAGAGACCTATCCCTTTGAGGTAAAGGACGGCGTATATGATGACGTCTATGCATCCACTGTCCGTATGCTGTTCCTGCAGCGCTGCGGTATCAATCTCTCCACAGCAGAAGCAGGTGATTTCGCACATCCGGAATGTCATACGCAGGAGGCCATCATTTACGGAACCAGCGAGAAGAAGGACGTAACCGGCGGATGGCATGATGCCGGTGATTACGGACGTTACGTGGTTCCGGGTGCAAAGACGGTACAGGATCTGATGCTGGCATACGAGGATTATGCCATCGCAGATGACAATATGGATATCCCCGAAAGCGGAAACGGCGTCCCTGACATTCTGGACGAGGCACGCTACGAGCTGGACTGGATGCTGAAGATGCAGGATGAGAAGACCGGCGGAGTATACCACAAGGTTAGCTGTCTGGTATTCCCGGAGACTGTGGCTGCAGATGAAGAGACCGCAGATCTGTATCTGGCACCGATCTCCGTAGCCGCAACCGCGGACTTTGCAGCGGTTATGGCAAAGGCATCCCAGACCTATGCTGCATTTGATCAGGATTTCGCAAAGAAATGTTACGATGCCGCAGTGAAGGCATGGGGTTATATCGAGAGCCTGAACGGAAACTATGAAGGCTTCAAGAATCCGGATGATATCGTGACCGGTGAGTATCCGGATAACGGAATCAAGGATGAGATCTTCTGGGCTGCTGCCGAGCTTTACATGGCAGGCTACACAGATGTAAAGGACAATCTGAAGAGCTACCTGGATGCAGTTCCCATCGGAAGTGAGCTTGGATGGGCGGACATCAGCGGTTATGCTTACTATGACCTGCTCCGTCAGAAACCGGACGGTATCGGCGATGTTCTGGATGAAGTGAACAAGCGTTTCTTCAACCGCGTGGAGCAGCTGGCCGAGAGAGCGGATTCCTATGGCATGATGCTGGAGTCCAATTATCCGTGGGGAAGTAATATGACCATCGCCAACTTCGGTATGCTGATGAAGATGGCTGCAAACCTGACCGGAGACGAGAGCTATAAGAATCTTGCAAAGAGACAGCTGGACTATGTACTTGGTGCGAACCCCCTGGGCTACTGCTTCGTAACGGGCTTCGGCTCCGTATCTGCACAGCAGCCGCACCACAGACCGTCTCAGGTGGCAGGAAAGGCCATGGAGGGTATGTTGATCGGCGGTGCCAACGGCGCGCTGGAAGACAGCTATGCAAAGGCGGTGCTGTACGGACAGCCTCCGGCTATGTGCTACGCAGATAATGTTCAGACCTACTCTACAAATGAGACGGCGATCTACTGGAATTCTCCGTTGATCTACCTCCTTGCGGCTCTGAAATAATACGAAATACGAGGAGAATCGATCATGCAGACCGATACGCTGGTAGATACCGGTGAGATAATTGAAATAAGTGAGAAGAAGCGCACCCGTAGGATGCGCTTCTTTGCGTTCCTCGGCAGAAACTGGTCCTGGCTGCTTGCGGCGGCCATCGTTCTGACCACGATGCTGATCGTCATGGCGATCATGTCGGTGGCGCCCTTTGGGAAGAATTCCTTCTCCAGAATCGACAGTATGCATCAGTATGTTCCCTTCTTTTCGGATTTTCAGAGGAAGCTCCGGGGCGGGGAGGGACTGTTCTATACCTGGAACATCGGCATGGGATCAAACTTCCTGTCGCTGCTTCTGTACTACATGGCAAGTCCCCTGAATGTGATCATGCTTCTGGTGCCCCGCACCGGAATATTTGCGGCATTTTCCATTCTGGTGACCATCAAGCTTACCATCTCTGCCGGAACCTTTGGCTACTGGCTTTCCAGAAGAAGAGGAGTACCTTCCAACAATGCGCTGATCACCGCATTTTCGGTGGCTTTCGCACTGAATAACTACACCATCGGTTATTACTGGAATGTCATGTGGCTGGACTGCATCATGATACTGCCTCTGGCCGTTCTGGGACTGGAACGGATCTTCCGAGGGGAGAGTCCGAGACTGTATGTGCTTTCCCTGTTCTACATCCTGTATGTAAATTACTATATCGCATTTATCATCTGCATCTTCCTGGTGCTCTGGTTCCTGACTCACAAAATGGGCTCCTTCCGGAACTTCCTTCGGAGCGGACTTACCTTTGCAGGCTGCTCCATTCTGTCTGCGGCCATGGCGGCCTTTGCGCTGCTGCCCGCATTTCTGGGGATCATGCAGACCTCTTCTGCCGGGAAGGGCTTCCCGGAGATGGAGTTCTACGGCAGCATCTTCGATCTTCTGAAGCAGCATTTTGCATTGCTCACACCCATCGACGTGCAGAGCTTTGACGGCGGGCTGAACGCGTACTGCGGAATCTTCGCCGTGCTGCTGTTCTTCCTGTACCTCTTCAGTAACCGGATCCCGTTGAAGGACCGGATCCTGAAGCTGCTGCTGGTGGCGTTCCTCTTCCTCAGCTTCAATACCACGACTCTGAACTTTATCTGGCACGGATTCCATGATCAGTACGGAATCCCCAACCGTTTTTCATTTGTTTACATCTTTCTGCTGCTTTCCGTCGGTTATGAGGCGGTGGTACGCCTCCGGCAGACGGGAGCGTTCCGGCTCGCCATGGCCGGTTCCTGTACGGTGGTATTCTATTATGTCTGCTTTAGTAAGACAGAGGTGGACAGTGTCCTGCCGTTCTGGACGGTCCTGATCATAACTCTGATCATGGTACTGCTCTACATGACATTTCTCTTCATACGAAGACAGGGATTCTTCTCTGTCCGCACCAGCGGCATCATACTGGCATCCATTATGGTGGTGGAGCTGCTGGGTAATACGGCGGTGGGCTTTATGGCAAATGACGTCTCCGACGGTAATTATTACGGAGAATACACGGAGGCCATGCAGACGGCCAAGGAAAATGTGGATCATTACGCCGGGGTGAACGGGGCCTCCTTCTATCGGGAGGATATGGCGAATCCCCGCATGATCGATGAGGCGACCTATAACGGACTGCGCAGTGTGGGTACCTTCTGTTCCACGGTGGGCGGAGAGCTTGTGGAGACCATGGGCAGGCTGGGCTGTTACATCGGCGTAAACGAATTCCTGTTCTATGGCGGAAATCCGGTACTGAACACGCTGATCGGCGTGCGGTTTATCTATGTGAGGGACGGAGAATATGCAGGCATTGCCGGCAGAGAGACTCCGGTCTACAGTGCCGATCGGATAAAGGTCTACGAGAATCCGCTTGTGCTGCCTGTCGGCTATGCGGTTCCCTCCTCTGTAGCTGAATGGAAACCGGCATCCGGCGATCGGATCTCGGCGGTCAACCGGATGGCCAGCGTTTTCTCCGGAGCAAATTCCGTCTATTTCAGTTATGCACCGCAGCTGACGGCCGAGGGTGTAAACTGTGACACCTGGGTAACTGACAGCCGGCCGCATATCGTGAATTTTGAGAAGACCGGAGAAGAGAGCATCACGATCCACGTAAGCTGCGAGATCGGGGCGGAAGGGTCCTACATCATGGATACCCGGGCCAACGGCATCGACCGTGTGAAGTATACCCAGAATGGTCGGGTGATGGCCCATGACCGTCTGGAAACACAGATCCTGGATCTGGGACGGCTCTATGAAGGGGACCGGCTGGAATTTGACTTTGAATTCGAAGACAGTGCTTCTGACAGCGGAACCATCGGTCTTTATATTGCAAAGCTGGACGAAACGGCCTATCAGGAAATGTATGACGCGCTGGCAGATGAGCCTCTGGAAGTGACCTACGTGAAGGACGGCAAGCTGGATGGCGAGATCACCATGAAGGAGGATGGGATCCTGTTCACATCCATTCCCTACGATAAGGGCTGGTCCGTAGAAGTGGACGGAGAGAAGACGGAAAGCATCGCCATCGCAGATTCCTTCCTGGGAGTCAAGCTGACGAAGGGGCATCATGAGATCCGGCTTCGGTATACTTCACCGGGATTTCTGCCCGGACTTCTCGGCAGCTTGGTGGCATGGGCGGTATTCATACTGCTGTTTGTCAAAAAAATGAAGAAAAAAAGCAAAAAAAAGGCTTCCACTGCTTTACATAAGGAGTAATTCGATATATAATCATTTTATGTATGTTCTCATGGCGAAGGCACTTACAGGAACTTGGCCCGGCTGAGTTTACGATACGGCGCGGTATCGGCAGGTGTTTGTCCGGAGATCGGACGGAGAACGAGATTTAGAGGGGTGCATTATGGAAAAGTTAAGAGAGATGGATGGCAAGGTGCTGGCAATCGGTGCGGCAGTTGTAATTGGCGTGCTCGGATTGATCGGCGTTCTTGTGGGTAATACGGCTGTAGGGATCATTATGCTGATCCTTCAGGCAGGTGTGGCTTTCTTCCTGATCGCTCAGGTTAGCGGCGGGCAGGAGGACTCCAAGAACGACAAGTACCGCAAACTGTTTATGAATCTCCCGATCGGTTTCGCACAGGCGAAGATCGTGACGGATTCCACCGGTCAGGTTTCCGGCTACAAGATGGTAGACGCAAATGAAACCTTCGGTGTATATTTCAATCTCGACCGTATGGACTATCAGGACCGTATCATCGGCGAGTCCAACATCGAAGTTCTTCAGGACATCAATGCATGGTTCCGGGCTTACAATACCTCCGGTACCAAGCAGGGTGATCTGATGGATGTTGAGATCACCATGGAGAAGCTGGGTAAGGTCTTCAACACCGTTATGTATAAGTCAGAGGCTGACCATATCAACATGGTAGTCATCGACGTTACAGAGCAGAAGGAAACTGAGGCGAAGCTGTCTCAGGCCATCCAGGATGCAAATGCGGCTTATAAGACGCAGGCTGAGTTCCTTGCAAATATGAGCCACGAGATCCGTACCCCGATCAACGGCATACTCGGTATGATCCAGTTGACACTTATGGCTGATGATCTGCAGGCTGATTACAGAGACAACCTGATCACAGCCAAGAACTGCGCAGATAACCTGCTCCGCCTGATCAACGATATCCTGGATATCAGCAAGCTGGAAGCAGGAAAATATAAGATCAAGGAAGAGATTACGGATATCCGCGCCTCCATCGAGGAGACGGTTGCTGCACATGTACCTGCGGCAAATAATAAGAACATCACTCTGGATCTCAACTTTGGTAATAATATTCCCAAGCTGGTTCGCGCCGATGGACAGCGGATCCAGCAGGTACTGAACTGTCTTCTTTCCAACGCCATCAAGTTTACATCTGAGGGCGGAGTACGTGTGAAGATCGCTGCGATCGACGACACTGCAGAGAAGGCCACTCTTAGAATTGCTGTCGCAGACACCGGAATCGGTATCTCCGAGGCAAATATGAGCAAGCTCTTTATCCGTTTCTCACAGGTAGACGGATCGGATACAAGAAGGTATGGAGGCTCCGGACTCGGTCTCGTGATCTCCAAGCAGATCACCGAGCTGATGGGCGGTACGATCTCCGTACAGAGTAAGGAAGGAATCGGTTCCACATTTATTGCGGAGATTCCTTTGAAGGTAGTTAAGGCAGCAGAAGTTGAGGTCAAGAAGGAAGAAGAGGAGAAGCAGGATGCTGCCCTCTATTCCATCAACAATGCAAATGGCAAGAATGCGAGAATCCTTGTTGCTGAGGACGAGCCGGTGAACCAGCAGGTTATCGGTAAGCTTCTCGGCATGGCAGGTTTCTCCTATGATATCGCGGAGAACGGTGAGAAGGCGATCGAGCTCTTCAAGTCGAAACACTACGACGCGGCTCTCTTTGACGTGCAGATGCCCATTATGGATGGTATCGCGGCGACACAGGAGATCCGAAAGATCGAGAAGACGGAGAGACGAAACCGACTACCGATCATCGCCGTCACGGCACGCGCCATGTTCGGTGATAAAGAGCGTATCATAGAGAACCAGCTGGATGATTATATCGCAAAGCCCTATAATCTGAACACAGTTGTGGATACACTGAATAAGTATATCCCAAAATAACTCAGGCTGGTTGTAAAAGAAG
This sequence comes from uncultured Lachnospiraceae bacterium, assembly GCA_902797155.1. Taxonomy (GTDB): domain Bacteria; phylum Bacillota; class Clostridia; order Lachnospirales; family Lachnospiraceae; genus Eubacterium_Q. Next base: position 2,940 of record CADBRW010000029.1, on the reverse strand, counting down.
GACGGCGTGGGCCGTCCTTCTTTTGCGGTCGCTGATACGTGAGAGAAAGGATATTTTGGTATGAGAAAAGGACGGACAAGAGCACTAAGTGTGATTCTGGCGTTGGGACTGTCAATCGGTCTTACCCCCGGAATCGGAACCGGGGTGTATGCGGCTGAGGAGTCTTCCGGCATGGAGACGGAGATTTCCGAAGCTGTTGTCGAGGACGTTACCGAGGAGACAGAGGAGGAAGAGGTCATTTCGGGAGAGACCGCAGAATCCACGGAAGAGGTAGAGTCAGAAGACAGCGAAGCATCCACGGAAGCTGAAGTGCCCGTTCCGGAGTATTCGGACGAGGATAAGACTGCAGAGAATGAGACAACAGAAGATGAAACGACGGAAGCTGAGACCGTAGATACCGAGGCATCTGCAGAACCGACAACGGAAGCTGTGGAAACCTCCAAAAAGAAAGTGGAAGCCACAGAGCCGGTGGCTGCTTTTGGCGGTATGCAGATCTCCAGCATCGGATCCCAAAGCGTCAAGGCCGAAAAAAGCGGTTGGATCAAAAGCAATGGCGTTTGGTATTACTATGTGAATGATGCCTATGTGACCGGCTGGCAGAAGATCGAAGGCAAGAGCTATTATTTCGACAAGAACGGTGTCATGCAGACCGGATGGCTTACGCTGGACGGAAAGAAGTATTATCTGCTCAGCACCGGTGCCATGGCCGTTGGTTGGAAGAAGGTAGATTCCAGTTGGTATTTCTTTGAGAACGGTGTCATGCAGACCGGTTGGAAGACCATTGAGGGCGAGAAATATTATCTGGGCTCCGACGGAAAGATGGTCACAGGTCAGTGGGTGAATAACCTCTGGCTGCGTACCGAAGACGGTACTGCTACGGATGAAGTATTCTCACGTGAATACATGACATCTGTATATTACAAGAATCTGCAGACGACCTTGGCAAACCTGCAGGGTGAGACTGATATCATGAAGCGTGTGCTGGCGGTTGCCCAGTCACAGGAAGGCTATAAGAACTATGCCATGGCAGGCTACAGTGTTGCAGATGCCAAGGCAGACGGATATCTTTGGACCGGTGCCAAGCTGAGATCCAGCGGCGGAACCGGAAATACAGAGTATACAAGGTGGGCACAGCGGTTCTGGAAGCGGAATTCCGAGGCCTCCCAGTATGCGGATTATGACTGGTGTGCGATCTTCAGCAGCTGGTGTCTGTATCAGGCAGGACTTTATCAGGGCCAGGAGACATCCAAGAAGAACTGGTATTTCTCCTACTGTGCGGATCCCCGTGTTGAGAAGAATTCCATCACCACATCCTTTAACTGTGATCAGGCACAGGTTTGGTATACGCCTCTTGCAAGCAATAAGATCGCTGCTTATTCCGGATGGAATGAGTATGTACATACGGAAGTGGATCCCTACGAGATCCCCTACAAACCGGGCGGACTCATTTTCTTCTGCTGGGATGGTGTGGGACGTTATTTCAGTCATGTGGGAATCGTAGTTTCCTACAATCCTGAGAAGCATATCCTTACTTATATCAGCGGAAATACCTCCGGTGAGGTAAGAACCTATGATGTGTATTATGACAAGACCCTTTGGTCAGGTTACACCGGTTACAATTCCATCATGGCCTATGCTGAGTACTATGAAGGCAAAGAGGGATGGAAGATCCAGAAGGATAAGCTGTATTACTATCAGAACGGAAAGCCGCTGACAGGCTGGCAGACGATCGACGGTCACAGCTATAACTTCGACAGCACCGGAGCCATGAATACCGGTTGGTTTAAGTACAATGATAACTGGTATTATCTGAACTCGGCCGGTTATGCAGCTGTCGGCTGGCGGACGGTTGACGGAATCCGGTACTACTTTGATAAGAACGGCGTCATGCTGAAGGGCACACAGGAGATCAATGGAAAGAAATATACCTTTGATAACTCCGGTGCGTTGTATTCCTCCGGCTGGTGGAAGGGCTATCAGTACGATGAAGACGGTGTCATGGTAAGCAGTAAAAAGGCTGTATGGCACAAGGATAAGGTAGGCTGGTGGTTCGGCGGAAATGGCTGGTATGCAAAGAATGAGACCATCAGCATCAATGGAAAGAATTATTCCTTTGATGCAAGCGGCTATTGGATCGACCCGAATGCAAAGACGAAGGCCGGAAAATGGCATAAGAACAAGATCGGATGGTGGTATAAATACAATGACGGAACCTATCCCGTGAGTACGACCATTGAGATCAAGGGTGTGTCGTATTCCTTTGATTCGGAAGGCTATTGGATCGACCCGGAAGAAAAACGGGGAGTATGGCATAAGAACAAAGTAGGATGGTGGTTTAAATATACCGACGGTTCTTATGCAAAGAGTGAAACCATAAAGGTTCGCGGTGTATACTATACATTTGATTCAAATGGGTATTGGGTAGAAGAATGATCATATAGGAGGAGGATGAACCAATGAACACAGGCAGACGCCCGGACGATATGGTCCGGATCACAACCCCCGAACTGGCTCAGGCTTTCATCGATGAGCAGATCGCATCAATCAAGGCGCAGGTAGGAGACAAGAAGGTGCTTCTGGCACTGTCCGGAGGTGTGGATTCCTCTGTGGTCGCAGCACTGCTGATCAAAGCCATCGGACAGAATCTGGTATGTGTACACGTAAATCACGGACTGCTTCGAAAGGGTGAACCGGAGCAGGTGATCCAGGTATTCAAGAACGAAATGAATGCAAATCTGATCTACGTGGATGCCGTAGACCGTTTCCTGGACAAGCTGGCCGGCGTAACGGATCCGGAGCAGAAGCGAATGATCATCGGTGGCGAATTCATCGAAGTCTTTGCAGAAGAAGCAAGGAAGCTGGACGGCATCGAGTTCCTGGCACAGGGAACCATCTGGCCGGACATCCTGGAGAGTGAAGCAGGCATCAAGGCACATCACA
>CADBRW010000028.1 GCA_902797155.1 uncultured Lachnospiraceae bacterium | reverse complement strand
TTTTGTAATGGGGTCTGACCCCCTCTTGGCGTTGTTATTCGTCTTTGTAGAAGCTGTCGTAATAGTCGCTTCGCATCTCAAGCTGTTTCTTGTATTCTTCTTCGCCCAGCTCTTCGCTCAGGGTTTTCGTACCGGAGAAGAGGTCGGTTCCCAGGCCGAGGCGGTCGCCCTTGATCTCTACGCCGATGGCGGATAGAGTGGTGGGGAACATGTCCACGGAGGAGAACAGGCGGTTCTTCGTATTCACCGGAGTCTTGGCCGGGTTGATGATGCAGTTGTAGGTGGTTCGGATGTAGTCGTCGTCGATCTCCACCAGTGAGGTCTTTTTATTTCCGAGATGGTCGCCCACAAGGATGATAGTGGTGTTCTCGTAGAAGGGCTGCTGCTGAACCCAGCGGACGAATTCCACCGTCTGACGGGAGGTGCAGTCAACGGCTGCAAGATAATCATTTCCGATGCTCTCATCGCACTCGGCGCAGCGGTGTCCGCACTCAAAGGAGTGGGTGTCCATGGTGTACATGGTGAGGAAGAAGGGCCTTCCGCTCCGCGACGCTTCCTTCGTGATCTGCTTGGTGATCTCGAAGAGCTTTCGGTCCTCGATGCCCCATTTCCAGATGTAATCCGAGTCCTCGGAAGCATATCCCTTCTGGACCAGGTTGATCCTGTCGTAGAGCCAGCAGTCCTTATATCTTCCCACGTACTGGTCGTACATGGAGAACTCGCCCTTGGAGCCTTCGATGTAATATTGATTGTAGCCGTTGTCGTGCAGGATGTCCTCCAGCCGTCTCATGGAGGGGTATTCGATGACCCCGTTGGGGGGCAGGATCTGCGTGTTCAGTGCGATACCGGAGGTCTGGGCAACCGTGGAACCCTGGGTGTAGGTGAGGGACGGTACAAAGACGGATGCGCCTCCCAGCTGCTCCGTATTCGAGAAGTTCACACAGTTCTTCTCCTTCGTCAGCTCCGTCAGCTCGGACATATAGTTCTGTTCCTGGTCTCCCCCGACATCCCTGGAGGCGTAGGTATTCTCCATGGATTCCAGGTAAATGAAGATGAGGTTGCGTTTCTTCTCCGGAAATGTCACGACGCTTTCGTCCGGCGTGACGTAATAATCTTCATAAATGGTGGATTTTTCGCTCTTCACATTCAGGTAATGCCCGAGATTCGTCTGCAAGGTGAAAAATGTGGCACACCCGACGAACAGCAGCACGGACAGCACGATATGCAGCGCACGTTTCTTCCAGGTCATTTCCAGCGTGTACTCGCCGTCCTTATTGTTATCGACGACAACAAGCCGTTTATTGCGGAAGCATTTGATCAGATGGTAGCTGATATAGCCGGCGATCACTGCGAAGAGGAGTGTATACTCGGTTCCTGCGATGATGTCCTCTATGGCCAGACCGCCCTTTGCAAAGGTGATGGTGAAGAGGATGGCCTCAAACTCCATATTGGAGTATACGTTGTACAGGAAGAGCGCCACCACAAAGGCGAATACCCCTAGGGCCACCAGAAGGATGCAGATGGAGACCGAGATCCATTTGCTCTTTCCTTCCCGCCTCTCGGCGCTGACCTTCTTCTGCGGAGTGTACATGACTGCCAGGTCCGACAAAACGTGGCTGCCTGCTCCTTCCCTTGCACGGATGCGTCTTCCGACATATTCCGTGAGACGGAGGATGATATAGAGACCGAGGATTCCCAGGATCCAGGTCGTTGCCCATCCGGGCAGGAATCTGCCTGCGAAGTCTTTGGTGTAGTCGGCTTTCTTTGTCAGACTGAAATACAGGGGAACCAGGAGCATCAGGAGTGCAGGCGCTACAAACCAGCAGGCGCATCGGATCGAGCGGAAGACGGAGTGCGCAGGCATCTTAAAGTAAGCATAGAAGAAGAAGGTCGTCACCAGCGGGATCAGACCCAGCAGGATCCACTCGCCTGCAGACAGCTTCGCCAGATCCAGAGGCGCGCGGAGCACCCCGAGAACAGCAATAAACACAGCCCCCAGAAATGCGAGGAGGCTGTGCTTAACGGATAATCCCTTTATCCTTTTTAACTCATTTTTCAATACATTTGTTGGTTTCATCTTAAAATGATCTTTCTTTATTCTTCCGGCATAAAGCCCTGTAACTGTGCTTTATTCTCGTCGGTGGTGGTATAGGAGAGCGGGATATGGTATTCCGTCTCATAAACCTCTTTCCACTGCTCGAAGTTCTTCTGCATCATCAGCTCGGCCTGCTTGCGCAGCGGAAGTCCGGGTTCCGGATAGATCGGCGGAAGGACATGGATCGTATATTCCTGAATATAGAATCCGTCCCCGCCCATGATATCGGAATCCTTCATGGTGATAAAGCAGGGGAGCACAGGCGCCCCGCCTCTTGCGGCACACTGGAAGGCGCCTCTCTTCAGCGGCTTGGGCTTGCGGTAATTCCACCACATGCTCTGTTCGGGATAGAAGAGTACATAGTCCCCGGTCTGAAGGAGCTCGGAAATGGCCTTGTAGAATTTCTTCATGGTGGCGGGATTGGATGAAAGCGGCAATGTATTGCAGTGCCGCATCAGGAAACCATAAAAACCGGGGAAGGAGGTATAGTTACCTTCCCGGATCACGCGCCAGAAGTTACGGTTGGGCTGTTCGGCTGCTTCATAAGCCAGCTGGATCGCAAAGCTGTCGAAGGCGTTGAAATGGTTGCAGGTGATCACCGCACCACACTCCAGGTTCTTGAAATATTCCACGCCTTTGATCTCTTTGATGATGAACTTCTTTTCTTCCACAAGCTCATCGATGAACTTGTGCGCCATTTTAAAGGCCACCTTGGTTTTCAGCTTCTCGGCCTTGGTCTTACGGACATATTCGATCTCATCCGGCATCAGCATCCGTCCCGGAGGATCATTTTCTACATCCTCGTCGAAACGGCCTTCCCGTTCGAACTGCTCGATCCGGTGAAGGATCTCCACCCGGTCCTTGTCACGCTTATCCCTGTTGATGCGGTTGAGGAAGTTGTCTTCGCGGTTGGTCTCATTTATGGCAGTCTGGGTCAGCTTCTCCGATGAAGCCTTATCCCGGGCTTTCTCTTCATCCGTGTAGTTACGCCGGATCTTAAGAAGCTCTTCGTAAACCTCAGTCTCCTTCGCATACTCCCAGAAGACGTCACCGCAGCGGCAGCCCTCATAATGCCAGGGCTTGTTCGTCATGATGTAATGGATCATCTTCGCCTGCTCCACAGGGTAGGCGATATTTCCGAAGGTTTCGGTGTTCCACCGCTGATCCAGCCAGTATACGTGGTCCTTGCAGATCAGGTTCAGATAGTCCTCATCCTGGGTCACCACGAAGTTATAATAATGCAGATAATCGATGAATTTGTCCAGAACAAAATGGAGACGGAAACGCTCACAGTTGATCAGCATGAGACCCGCATTGAAGAAATTATAGCGGGATACGCCCACAACCTTCTCCACATAGTTTCCGAATTCGCGCATCTGTACCATGACCTGCTCATGGCACGCGCCCAGATAGGCGTCGCCGATATCCGTCAGATACAGCTCGCTGACATCCCCTAGGATGACCGTGTCACTGTCCAGATACAGTGCCTTGGAATACTGCGGGAACATTTCCGCTATGAATAACCGATAATAGGTGGTTTTCGAATAATAGTCCCGGAGGGGAAGCTTGTCCGATATGGATTGCAGATAATTGGTAACGTCTATAAACCGGATCTCGAAGTTCTCGCTTCCGAGCCGGTATACCATCTCCTTCATCTCATCGGAGATCTCCGTGTGAAGGATGTGCAGTATATAGTGATGTTCCTTTGACGCATTCCTGATCAGCGAGTGCATGGACACGATCGTAAATTTCACGAAGGCGTCGTCGCAGGCGTAGAAGATTGGGATGATCTGTTCGTTCATTTTGCTTCCTTTTACTGTAGTTTATTTATTACTTTCGTGTATTCCTCATAGATGTCGTCAAACTGTCTGTATTTGAAGATAGAGTGGACCTTGTCGATATGCCACTGCTTGATATTGTCCGTGTGAGGGTACGGAAGCCAGAACAGGCGCTTGGAGAAATGTCGCACCACCGTGTGCCGGTGCAGGAATTTCTGATCATTAAAGCGCTGGGGCAGTACCTTCTTGCGTGTGGTGGAACGGATCAGCGCGCTCTGGTCTGCGAAGACCAGCTTCTTGGCCTTGATCCATTTCCGGGCCTTCTTAAAAAGTCCGGTCTTGCGGGCAAGCTTCATGTTGAAGAGGATGACTCCCGCATTGATGTAATTCGGATAGAGCAGATATTTGCCGTAGTGGTCACGGGCTGCCGCATACTCATAACCGGTCAGATCCGTGTCCCAGAGCAGCCGGATGTCCCGGTTGAACATGATGTCCGCGTCCAGATACAGGAGCTTGTCGGGGATCCCCTTCACCACATCGGCGAAAAGCCGGATCAGGGTGTAGGGCGAACAGTAGGCGCCCTCGTTGGGACAGCCGGAGAAGGCTTTCATGTAATAACGCGTCACATCGTAACATTTTACCCTGTTCTCATGATTGAAGGACTTCACCTCATCCTCCAGCGCCTTCAGGTGCTCCTCCGATATACAGACGTATTTTTCATCCAGATGGGATACGTCCATGGTAAAAAGATGGAAGGTAAAGGGCTCCTCCGTGGTCGTGCGCATAAGAACTGACAGCGCCGAGGTCAGTACCCCGTCAAACACCCCGTCATTTCCGCAATATAATACATCGATCATTTGTCCTTCTCCATCTTTATATATCGTATCTGCTCATGATCGGACTTCTTCGCCCGCGCACACATGCAGCGGTACACCTTGTCTCGAAGCTCCTTCTTGCGGGCCTTCACCGGTTTCTCCATATCCGGGTAAAAGGGTCCGTCCACATAGGTTATGATCCGCGGGTGCCGGAAGAACCGTCGCTTATGATACGTATTCGTAAAGCAGTACACCGGTGTGCCTGACTTCGCCGGGTAGGCAAAGGAGGTGTCCGGGAAGTTCCGGATCTTCGTATAGTAGGGCCAGATGTGGGCCTCCGGATAGATCACTACGCAGTGCCCCTGGGATATACGCGTGTCGATGGCATCCAGGAAATTCCTGTAGCCCCGCATCCCGTCCGGCACTGGCAGCGCCCCGAGAGAGGGCGTGATCTTCCCGAGCACCGGCATGGAGACGTTGTTCGCATGAACCACCATGTAATCGGTTTTCGGAAAGGTGATCATATTCGGGATAAAAGGATCCGCGATATCCTGCGTATGATTTCCGTACAGGAAATATCCGTCCTTCCGATGCTTTTCAAACTTCCGTCTGCCCCGGATCCTGTGTCCGAAGACCAATCGGACATATGCAAACGCGATGGGCGTAGCAACGATCCGATACCAGAAAAAATGTGTGAACCTTTTAAAACGGCTGTCGTAAATGTAGACGTAGTTCTCGTCGATCGGACGCGGGGTGATCTGTGTGGTAGAGAACTCATCGTTCAGCTCATCAGTATAATAGATAACCTTTCGACTGTCCATTCTCTTACCCCGTAATTCCCTGTGGTACGCACATTTTCTCCCTGTTCACGAAACTATCGTACAGATTATAACATAATATTATGTAATAATCTTTAAGAAGAATACCATTTTTTTTAATTTCTTGCAAGGTTTCTGCAAGGGGTGGGCTGATATTATGTGCGTAGCAGCAAAGGAAACCACTAAATGGGAAGGAAGGGTGTGAAAAAACTGCGATAAATATCAGTAAAGTATGTGGATTGTACTAAATAAAAAACATGGCCCAAAACGGTTGAAATAAAAAATGTAATGAAATATAATGGCCTCACAAAGCAACAATGTACCCAAAAACGGCAAAATGCCGAAATTATAAGAAAAGGAGACGGGAATATGTTACAGAACGAAGCTTGGAACACATTCGAAGGACGGATCTGGAGAGAAGAGTGCGATGTACGTGACTTCATCCAGAAGAACT
>CADBRW010000027.1 GCA_902797155.1 uncultured Lachnospiraceae bacterium | reverse complement strand
CTCCGCGGAGAGGCTGACTACCGCATCATCGCTGTTGAACCGGCATCCTGCCCGAGCTTCACACGCGGTACATTTGCATATGATTTCTGCGATACCGGCATGATCTGCCCGCTGGCAAAGATGTACACCCTGGGCTCCAGCTTCATCCCATCCGCAAACCATGCAGGCGGACTCCGTTTCCACGGCATGAGCAGCACACTTTCACAGCTGTACCATGACGGCTACATGGAGGCAACCTCCGTAGAGCAGACCGACGTCTTCGAAGCGGCTGAGTTCTTCGCCCGCACCGAGGGTATCCTTCCGGCACCGGAGAGCTCCCATGCCATCCGCGCTGCCATCAACGAGGCCAACAAGTGCAAGGAGACCGGCGAGGAGAAGACCATCGTCTTCGGTCTGACCGGTACAGGCTACTTCGACCTGGTAGCTTACCAGAAGTACAACGACGGCGAGATGAGCGACTACATCCCCACGGATGAAGAGATCGCCGCATCCGTTGCCAAGCTCCCGAAGATCGGTTAACATAATAGGTGCCTGTCACCTTTACAAAAATGTTACATAGGGACAGTCCACGTATCATATTACAGAGAGACCGCCCGGTATTACATTTAAATGTAACACCGGGCGGTCTTCTCTGTTTTAAATGTGACGCGTGAACTGTCCCTCTGTCATGCTCTTCTTTTTCACTAGGGGTTTACGCAGGTTCCGTTCTTACGGAAGGTATATGTCTTACCGTCAATTGTCATGGTTCCTGTCACCATGATACCGCTCTTGTTCATGTAGTACCACTTTCCGTCCAGACGGATCCAGCCGGTCCACATAGCACCATGACTGAAATAATACCAGTTTGAGCCGACCTTCTGCCAACCGTTCAGCATCTTTCCGTCGGTATCAAAATAATACCACTGTCCGTCAAGCTTCTGCCAGCCTGTCTGCATCTCGCCCTTTTCATTGAAGAAGTACCACTGCTTTCCGATTTCCTTCCAGCCGATGTCCTTCATGCCCTTGTCATTGATATGCCAGGTCTGACCCTTCACCTTCATCCAGCAATTCTTGGTATAGGTGGGATACTTCTTATCCGCGCTGGGCACATTTCCCTTAATATGCATACAATGCGCTTCTGTCAGCTTTGCTCCGCAGGCATAGCATGCAGGCCAGCGGTTTACAACACCCACGTTCCGGTTGTTGTGGCAGTAGATCTTCGCAAGTCCCTCCGGGCTCCAGTCCACGAAACACAGAGAATGTACAAAGGGATGTCCGTCCGTACACTTCGGGCAGTACAGAAGGATCGGGTCACCGGCAGCGATCTCGCCCTTCGGCACATTTTCCAGCTTGATATAACCGTTGTCCATAGGGATCACGATCTCTTCCACTCTCGGATCCTTTGCCAGCTTATCATGTAAAAATGTAGCGTGCTGGTCGTACTCGTCCATTCCGCCGTGCTGGATGCAGTTGGAAAGGAACTCGGCACACAGCCAACCGTTCACACACTGGTTTCTGGGCAGGCCCTTATTCACATCGATTGCTGTATGAGTGATGGCGAATTCCACCACATCATCTGCTTTGTATTTAAAACCGTTGTATCCCTTCTCGGTATTGGAGGTTTTTATCTCCTCCAGCCATACACCGGAATCGTTAAAGCTCTGGAACTTATTATCGATTACCTTCTGACCGGTCACCATCTCTCCCGAGCTGTCCAGGTAATACCACTTGCCGTTTTCCTTCAGCCAGCCCTTTTTCATAACTCCTGACGGATGGAAATAATACCACTTCTCATCGATTTTCGTCCAGCCGGTTCTTTTTACCCCATCATCGCCGAAGTAATACTGCTTATCCTTGATCTTTGTCCAGCCGGTCTGCATCTCGCCGTTCTGATTAAAGAAATAGTACTTCTTCCCTATCTCCTTCCAGCCCGTACGCATGGCTCCGTTCTGGCCAAGGTAATACCATTTTCCGTCCACTTCCTTCCAGCCGGTCTGCATTGTACCGCCCTCATAATAATACCAGGTGGAACCGCTCTTCTCCCAGCCGGTCTGATTTGCGTCAAGTGCCAGCAGCACATGACCCACATTTCCCGGATTCACTGTTGCAGCCTGTGCAGCCCCCGTAGGCCAGAATGCAAATGCGCCTGCCAGGAATGCAGTCGTAACCACAAGTTTCTTTCTCATAACCAATACTCCTCCCTCTGTTGCTCCCTAGATTTTTCTATCACCTCACGCTTTTCCCATGGAACGCTTTAATATCTCAATATACCAGTCGATCAGCTGGACGCCGAACAATATCGCCAGATACAGACCGATACAGAGTGACGGTCCGAAGGGGATATGTTCCTTTCCGCCCTTCTTCTTACGGATGAGAAGGATCACGCTGATCACACCGCCCACGATGGCTCCCATAAAGAATCCGCTGACCGTGGCTTTCCACCCAAGCAAAGCCCCTGCCGCGATCATCAGCTTGATATCACCGAAGCCGAAGGCATACAGCCCGCGCATGGCCCATACGATGGCATTCAGCAGGATCAGCAGGGATGAAATGCAGATCATTCCGATGATCCTGTCGCTGACGAAATCCGCCGGCTTTGCAAGGATATTGATGAGCAGTCCCGGCAGAAATGCCATGACCGCCTGCCCAAACATAAGCAGTGTCCAATGCTTCTCCGGCACATCGATAAGATCGATCATCACCCAGTCGATCACACCTATGATCAACAGGAACAGGACGCCAAGCAGTCTGTCCTTCGTAGAAAGATCCGGCGCGATCACAACTGAGATCAGGCCCAGCCCGAAGACTGCAACATTCAGCGAGAACGGGATCTCCTGTGTGTCCAGATCGATAAAGGAGATCAGCGTCAGGATCAGAAGAAAGGCCAGCAGCAGGCAGGTGGATGCATCCACGCCATAACGCAGCACCAGAGATACCGGTGCCACCACCCCAAGAAACAGACAGACCGCAAACCGGCCGGGGCGCTCCTTCACCACATCCCTGAAGGGCATGCGGGTAAGCTTCGCCTCTGCCTCCTTCCGGGCTTCAAAGGCCTGCCTCTCCTTCTTCGTCATCTTGCCATCCACGTCCTCATCATAGTCCTCACGGGAACGGATCACCGCATCCCAGCGTCGGTTCAGAAGCGCGATGAGGGCGCCGGCAGCCACCCCAAACAATATGAAAATGATCGTCCAAACTATTTCCATATGCTGAATCCTTCTAATCTACGATTTCACCGCATCGGCTTTATCCGTAGATCGGTGTAAAATCGGGGACGGTTCCGGACAGTCCGGAACCGTCCCCGTTTGTATCACATTATGTCAACTAGCAGGTGCTGTCGGGACACTCCGTCGTTTCCTGCTGTACCAGCGCAATGCCCAGTTCTTCCAGCTGAACCGGATCAACCACATTCGGAGCTTCGCTCATCAGATCGGAAGCATCCTTTACCTTCGGGAATGCAATGACCTCACGGATGGAGTCACATTTGCACATCAGCATGAGCAGTCGATCCAGGCCATAGGCCAGTCCGGCATGCGGTGGAACACCGTACTTGAAGGCGGTGAGCAGGAAGCCGAACTTGTCTTCCGCGCTTTCCTTCGTAAGTCCGATCACCTCAAACATCTTTTCCTGTATATCATTCTGGTGGATACGGACGGATCCTCCGCCGATCTCCACGCCGTTGAGTACGATATCATAAGCCTTGGCACGCACTGCACCGGGGTCACTTTCCAGCTTGTCCAGATCCTCTTCCATAGGCATGGTGAAGGGATGGTGCATGGCTACAAATCTCTCCTCTTCCTCGCTCCACTCAAGCAGGGGGAACTCGGTGATCCATACGAAGCGGTAGGTATCCTTATCGCAAAGGCCCATCTCTTCGGCCATGTGGCAGCGAAGCGCTCCCAGGGTCTCCAGTACCAGCTTCTTCTTTGCATCTGCCAGGATCAGGATCAGATCACCCGGCTTTGCCTCTGCCTTCGCCTTGATGGCATCCAGCTCTTCCGGTTTCATGAATTTGGCGAAAGAGCACTTCTCTTCTCCTTCTTCCGGTATGGAAATGTAGGCCATGCCCTTCATTCCGTAGCCCTTGACGAACTCGGTAAGGGCATCCAGCTTCTTACGTGCCATGCCTCCCATGCCGGGAACATTGATGGCACGAACGGTACCGCCCGCAGCGAGCGCACCGCTGAAGACCACAAATTCACAGCCTGCAACCGCATCGGAGAGATCAATCAGTTCCATGCCGAACCTGAGATCCGGCTTATCGGAGCCGTAGCGCTCCATGGCTTCCTTCCATGTCATACGCTGGATCGGAAGCTGTACATCCACACCGATAGCATCCTTGAACATCCGCTGCAGCAGACGCTCATTTACATCGATGACATCATCCACATCCACGAAGGACAGCTCCATATCGATCTGTGTGAATTCCGGCTGACGATCTGCACGAAGGTCCTCATCACGGAAGCACTTTGCGATCTGGAAATACCGATCATAGCCGGAGCACATGAGCAGCTGCTTAAAGAGCTGGGGTGACTGGGGCAGTGCATAGAAGTTACCCGGATGGATACGGCTGGGAACCAGGTAATCCCGGGCACCCTCCGGTGTGGACTTGCAGAGGATCGGAGTCTCGATCTCCAGGAAGCCCTCATCTGCCATGAATGCGCGGACCGTGGTGGTCACCTTGCTCCGCAGCATGATATTTGCCTGAATGTCAGGACGACGGAGATCCAGGAACCGATACTTGAGGCGGATATCCTCCTTGGTCTTGCTGTCTGCTTCAACCGGGAACGGAGGTGTCTCCGCTTCCGAAAGGACACGGAGAGAATCCGCGATCAGCTCGATCTCACCGGTCTTCATATTTGCATTCACACCGCCGGCCCGAAGCTCGATCTTTCCGGTTACCGCGATGACAAATTCGCTGCGCAGCTTGCCGGCTCTTTCAAAGACCTCAGCACCTGCCGTCTTCTCTTCAAAAATGATCTGCAGAACACCTGAACGGTCCCGAAGATCCGTAAAGACGATTCCGCCCTTATTGCGGCTCTTCTGTACCCAGCCCATGACCGTAACGGACTGTCCGACATTTTCCTTTGAAAGCTCTGCACATCTGTGGGACCGCTTCAGTCCCTTCATGGATTCTGCCATATCCTGTTCATCTCCTTCTGATGACACATTTCGGTCATCACACTCGACTGTGCGGTTCTCATCACAGAACCACAGTCATTCTGTAATTTTATCACATCCTATGGCGGAAAACAATGAAAAATCCTCCCCCTCGGCGGTTCCGAAGAGAAGGATTTTTTGATCAGGGCTTAATAACCATTGCGGGACGGATCCCCAGATCCTCGCGGTTAACCATCCGGCCGAGGTCGTAGACACGCCCATTAATACCGACAAATGCTGCATTTGTGGTATCATCGCCGAGCGACCGCAGCCACCACCTGCATTTCCCGTCATACCCGCCTTCTGATGTCCATACCCCCTGAGCCTTTGCATAGGCCGTAGACTCGCATGTCCGTGCTTCACAGTCACCATCCGCATCATCTGCAAAGTACTCTCTTACTTCCAGTTTAGAAAACAGGAACACCAGGTCCTCTGAATTTGCTTCATATGGTGAATTCTCGGCATTCCATGTATTATCCGTTGAAATCATAGCCAACTCGTCAGGTGAAAAGGCGGTATTCAGAAAGGAACCGTTCAGCCATTCCCGTAATGTACATGTCCTCCATGACACAGATATTCGCTCGACATTAAACGGCTGAACATCCAGAGCATACCGGCTCATCACCAGCAGACCTCCGTCCTCTCTTTTTTCAACAACGATCCACTCAATCGGTTCTTTTCCGTTGGATGTATCATTATCCTGTTCGTAATGGCCAAATGTGATCAGCGACCCGACCTTTGCAGCTGTAAGATCAGACTCAGTCTCAACCGTTTCCGTTTGGCCCTCTGTTGCAGCAGAATTCCCGCAACCCGTAATAAAGAGGGCAGCCAGAACAGCAAGTAACAGTATTCCTTTTTTTCCCTTTTTGCTACGATGAATCGTTCGTTTTTTCATATAACTTTTCACTGCTTGTAATACCTCAAATTATCCGAACCTCATCATCCCTTCCGTGGCTTCCCGCTTCCGTTCGATCATTTCGTCGATGCGGCCCATGTACTGATCCACGTTCTTCACGTCTTCCACACGGTCCACTCCGATGATCTCACCGGTCTCTTCGTTCATGCGGAGCAGCTTTGTAACGGAACCTGCTCCTGCGGCCATGATATCCAGCCTTTCTTCGATGATCAGAACGTTGTACAGGCACGGAACCTTGGCGTAACCTACATTCTCCAGATTCCCGGAAATGTTCTTCTGCCGATACAGATAATAGGGCTCCAGCCCCATCCTGTGTGCCGACTCGTGAGCCATCAGCAGCATCTGATCCGTATAACGGTGGAAGGTATGCCGGATCTCATCAAACTGACTGCGGAGCTCCGATGCCCGTTTTACCGCCAGACTATGAACCGTCAGACTGTCCGGTGCCAGCTTCTCGATCAGGCCCAGGGTATAGCGCATATCATCCGTATTCTCACCCGGGAGTCCCGCAATGAGATCCATATTGATATTGCCAAAGGAAAGCTCCCGCGCCATCCGGAACGCCCGTATCACATCCTCCGAGCTGTGATTCCGTCCGATCCGCTGAAGGGTCTTATCCCGCATGGTCTGGGGATTGATGCTGATCCTCGTTACCTTTCGCTTCTTCAGCACCCGCATTTTGTCGGCGGAAATGCTGTCCGGCCGTCCGGCTTCCACCGTGTATTCCTTCAGGTAAGTGAAATCGAAATTATCCTCTATGGCCCCCAGCAGCCTGTCCAGGAAGCCCGCCTCCAATGAGGTCGGCGTACCTCCTCCGATATATATGGACACCAAGTGGCGTTTCCGGTTTACATAAGAAATGATCTGCAGTTCCCTGATCATGGCATCCAGATACTCGCTTATGGACATGGAATACATGTCTATGGGATAGGATGCAAATGAGCAATACAGACAACGTGTGGGACAGAAGGGGATCGAAACATAGAGACAATAATCCGTTCTGGGATCCACGCCCTCCAGGATCTCCTTCTCCCGGATGGCCACATCCACGGCCAGGGTTGCCTTCTCTTCCGATACCTGATAGGCTTCCATATACCCGTCGATGATCTCATCTCTCTCCAGACCGTCCCGAAGCGCTTTGGAAGCGATCTTCGTAGGACGCATACCGGTAAGACTTCCCCAAGGCAGCTCCCGTCCGGTGTAATCCGAAAGCAGTCGATAGGCCGCCAGCTTCAGTTTATTCCGGAATTTGGGCTTATCCTCATAATCCCCGTTGATATATGCCGTAAAAACGACTTTACCGCCCTCCTCCAGGCGAAGACGCGTGTGCTTCTCCTGAAAGAGCGCAGTAAATACAAACCGGAACTCGGCAAAGAGCTCCTTCTTATAATCCGCCACCTGCTTCGGTGACACACCCTGGATCTTCTCCTCTGCATAGAAGGCCTGCAGCATGGAGCGAAGGTCATTGGTGTAGGTTGTGTCGTTCTCTACGAGTAGGATCATAGATATTCTCCTCTTGAGAATCCTTCATTCTTCGCCATGCTCCCATCTCCGAGTGCTTCGCTGCTCGTCGATGTGACGGCTTCGCCGTATACTTCCATCTCGCCATCGCTGTGTTTGTGAGCAAGCTCACACACAGCGTGTCGGATGGAAGTGCATGGCTCAGAGATACATGTTCTCCGCAATTTCCTTCTGGATGGTGGTTGCCCGGTCATGTCCGGGGAAAACCAGAGTTTCTTCCGGCAGTGTAAGGAGCTTCTTCCGTATCCCGTCCATCAGCGCATCCTGGCTCCCCCCCGGGAAGTCCGTCCGTCCCACGCTTCCGGAGAACAGTGTGTCTCCGTCGAAAAGGAGATTCTGTTCCGGGAAATAGTAGCACATACCTCCCGGTGTGTGACCCGGCACCTGGATACACTGCATCTTGGTTCCAAGGATGTCCAGCACCTCTCCGTCCTCCACCGTCAGGTCCGCATCACAGGAGAAGGCCTCTCCGATAAAGTAATTGGACAGGTTCAGATTGGGGTCCTGCAGCCACTTCAGGTCGTCCTTTCCGATGATCACCTGTATCTCAGGATAGGCCTCCTTCAGACGGGGCACTGCCATGCAGTGGTCGAAATGTCCGTGGGTGAGAAGGATGTACTTCGGAACCAGGACCTGGTCCTCGATCATAGCCACCAGATGATCACCACTGTCTGCGGGATCGATGATCACCGTGTCCTTCGTCTGCACATTTGAAACCGTATAACAATTGGTACTGACCGGTCCGAGGACCGCGGAAATGATGTTTAATTCTACCATGAATACTCCTTGTTCAAATCCCCCGCCTTCGGCCGGGAATGCTCTCTTATCCTGTGGTACGTTCGATGTCGATGATGCCGTCGATGCTGCGGATCTTAGCGGACAGCCATGCCAGCTGCTCCTTGGACTTCACACCGAACTGCATGGAAATGGTGGTCTTCCCCTGCTTGGAGGTTCGTACCGTCATTCCCTTGATATTCACCTTTGCCTCGTTGAAGATCTTGGAGATCTCAAAGAGGATTCCCTGTCGGCCGGTGGCATAGACATTGATCTCCGTCATGTACTCGGAGTCTGCCTCCTGAACACCCTCAGCCCATTCCGCATCGATCATGCGGACACGGTCGCCTTCCTCCATGCTGAGCACATTGATACAGTCCGTTCTGTGAATGGAGATACCACGCCCGCGGGTGATAAATCCCACGATCTCATCTCCGGGCACGGGTGAACAGCACTTGGAGAAACGAACCGCCACATCGTGAATTCCGTGAACCTTGATCCCGTCCTTGGGGATCTCATAAACACGCTTGCCCCGGCGGATCTCGGAAACCACTTCCTCGTCGGATTTCCCCACATTTTCCATGCGGTTCTTCTCCTCGGTCAGACGGTTCACGATCTGGCCTTCCTTGATCCCACCATGTCCCACTGCAGCCATAAGGCTGTCCCAGTCAGGGAAGTTGTATTTCTTTAAGGTTGCCTCCATGAGAGGCGGTGTCAGCAGGTCGGCAACCACGATATTCTTGGACTTGCAGTAGTCCTCCAGAGCCGCTTTACCCTTCTGAATATTTCCGGCCTTATGCTCCTGCCGGAACCACTGATTGATCTTGGTCTTCGCCTGAGAGCTCCTCACCACCTTCAGCCAGTCCTGGCTGGGTCCCTTGGAATTCTGGGAGGTGATGATCTCCACCCGGTCACCGCTGCGAAGTTCAGTCTCGATGGGAACCATGGAGCCGTTCACTCTCGCTCCCACCATGGTATTCCCCACCGCCGTATGGATCAGATATGCAAAATCAATGGGCGTGGAGCCCTTCGGAAGACTCTTCACATCTCCGGCCGGTGTAAAGACATACACCTGATCCGTGAAAAGGTCGAGGTCCGTCTTTACGGCATTCATGAACTCCCGGTTGTCCTGGGTATCATTCTGCCACTCCAGGATCTCACGAAGCCAGTTCAGCTTCTCCTCCTCCCGGCTGACATTCTTGGAGCCACTCTCCTTATATTTCCAATGCGCCGCGATTCCGTATTCCGCCGTACGATGCATATCATAGGTCCGGATCTGGATCTCAAAGGGCCGCCCTTCATTTCCGATCAGGGTTGTATGCAGGGACTGATACATATTCGCCTTCGGCATGGCGATATAGTCCTTAAAACGCCCGGGAATGGGCTTATACTTCGCATGAATGATACCAAGCGCGGCATAGCAGTCACGCACGGTGTCCACCTTCACGCGGAGAGCAAAGATATCATAGATCTGATCCAGCATCTTATTCTGGGTCTTCATCTTCTTATAGATACTGAAAATGTGCTTCACACGGCCGTCGATCTCCGCCTCAATGCCTGCCTCGGCGATGTAGGAGCGTACCTCCTCCACCATCTGGGAGATGAATTCCTCTCTCTCGTTCAGGCGTTCGTCGATCTTCTGCTTCAGCTCCGTGTAAATCTGCGGATACAGATACCGCATGCACAGATCATCCATCTCGATCTTGATCTTGGAGATACCGAGCCTGTGAGCGATGGGCGCATAGATATCCATGGTTTCACGCGCCTTCTCGATCTGCTTTGCGGGAGACTGATACTGCAGGGTTCTGAGGTTGTGCAGGCGGTCCGCCAGCTTGATGATGATGACCCGGATATCCTTGGCCATGGCGAGGAACATTTTCCGAAGGTTTTCCGCCTGGATCTCGATCTTATCCTGAGTCAGGTTCAGCTGCGTCAGCTTGGTAACGCCATCCACCAGGAGCGCCACCTCATCCGAGAATTCCCTGGCCACCTCTTCCTTGGTCATGGCGGTATCCTCCACCACATCATGAAGCAGGCCCGCTGCAATGGTCTCCTTGTCCATTTCCAACTCTGCGAGAATGATCGCCACGCAGATAGGATGGATGATATAGGGTTCTCCGGACTTTCTCTTCTGCCCTTCATGCGCCTCATCCGCCACATGATAGGCCTTCTCGATCATGGAGAAGTCATCGGAGGGATGGTACAGACGGATCTTCTCCAGGAGAACGCGATAAAGGACATCAGGGGATGTAAAATCCTCCGGTGTCGACAAATCCTTTTCCGGTTTGGGTTGCTTGATAAGGGTTTGGATTGTGTCTTCCATCACTTCCTCCTTTCCGTAAGCTCCGCTTACCTTTATCGTTAAAATGTCACTTACTCGCCTTCAAACTGTACCACGCTTGCCACGTCGTAGTTCTCCAGCCTCTTACGTCCGCCCAGGTCTGTCAGCTCGATCAGGAAGATTGCTTTCACAACCTCTCCTCCCAGTCGTTCTATAAGCTGAGCTGCAGCCTCTATGGTTCCGCCGGTGGCGATCAGGTCATCGATGATCACGACCTTCTGGCCGGGCAGTACGGCGTCCTTATGGATCTCGATGGTTGCGGTGCCGTACTCCAGTTCATAGCTGGCCTCAACCGTTTCCCGGGGAAGCTTTCCCTTCTTTCTTATGGGAATAAAAGCCTTTCCCATCTTATATGCGATAGGAGTACCGAAAATGAAGCCGCGGGATTCCACCCCTGCGATAACGTCATATTCCACTCCGTCCAGCAGCCCGACAAGTCCGTCAACGGATGCTCTCAGGCCCTCCGGGTCATCCAATACACTGGTGACATCCCGAAATATAACTCCCGGCTTCGGAAAGTCCGGAATGGACTTAATATAATCCTTTACCTCTTTCATAGCGACTCCTTTCAGGTTTCTTCCCCGCATTTTCGATAGCGTTCTATGATACATTCCGCCTGTCTGTCCCCGCGGAACTCATTGACCGATACTCTGTACATGATATCCAGCTTCGGATACTTTCTTATTTTATCACACTCGGCGGGCTGAGACCATACTTTTATATCTTCATTTAGGGATTCTGCGTCAAATGTTTTCACGTAGACCCGCTGGCCCTTACCGTCCCGAAGGGTCAGCTGCCCCACCTTTCCTCCGCCGAATACCCGGAAATCCTCCACTCTGAGGCCCTTTTCGGCAAATAAAGGCCTGGAATTTCCGGTCCCGAAAGGCTCCAGCTGCCCCAGCTGTTCTGCCAGGTTCAAGTTTACATAATATATTGGCATGGGCACATCGATATAGAGCTTCTCCACCAGCTGTTCTTCTGTCAGCTGCTCCTCTTCGTTAAGCTGCCGGGCGAGAGGTAGAAATTCCTCTTTCCTTATGGTCAGTCCGGCCGCCATGGGATGCCCTCCGAACCGCTCCAGATGGTCCTTCGCGGAGGTAAGGGCTTCAAAGAGATTGTACTCCTCGATGGACCTTCCCGACCCCTTCAGAAGACCGGGCGCATCCTCCGCCTCCGTGAAAATGATCACCGGCCGATAGTACCTTTCCCGGATCCTTCCTGCTACGATTCCCGCCAGAGACTCATGCAGCTCCGGAACGGTAACCAGGAGCACATGGTCCTTCTCATAAAGCCCCTGCTCTTCTATGATCTTCACTGCCCGGTCAACGCCTGCAGCAGTGGCATTCTTTCTCTCATCATTCAGATGCTTCATCTCCGCTGCAAGAAGCACGGCCTCTTCCGGGTCCTCCGTCAGGAAGAGCCGCATGGCTTCCTTCGCACTGGAAAGTCGTCCTTCCGAATTGATGCAGGGGCCGATGCGAAAGCCCAGATGGTAGGCGCTGATCTTACATCCCAGCAGCTCATTCGCATCCAGCAGCGCGCGAAGCCCTACATTTTCAGGATCGGACATGACCCGAAGGCCTTCCCTCACCAGAATGCGGTTTTCCCCGGTAAGCGGCATCACGTCACATACGGTACCCAGGGCAGCGAAATCCAGATACTTTGCCGGGGGGAGCGGTTTCCCCTCCGCCTCCGAAAGAACCTTCATCAGCTTGTAGGCCACCTCTGCGCCGCAGATACTCTTGTAGGGATATTCACACAACGGCTGCCACGGATTTACGATGACATCCGCAGCCGGAAGTCCCTCCTGCACCTGGTGATGATCCGTAACGATCACAGTCATCCCCAGCTCCTTCGCCCGGTTTACCGCATCAAAGGCAGAGATTCCGTTGTCACAGGTAAGGAGTGTATCCACACCGTCCCCATGCGCCTCCTCCACCATCCGCACATTCATGCCGTAGCCGTCCCGGATCCGGTCCGGGATATCGTAGGATACATCCGCACCCAGTCGCTTCAGGCCGTCATACAGGATATAATTGGAGGTCACACCATCCACATCGTAATCGGAAATGATACGGATCGGCTTTTCTTCCCTGATCTTCTCCTGCAGAAGAAGGACCGCCTCTTCCATCCCCTTCATGCGCTTAGGATCCGGCAGGCTGTCCATGGTACCGTAGAGATATTCCTCCTGAAGCTCCGGGGTATCCAGCCCCCGGTTTACCAGCACCCGCGCCATGACCGGCGAGATACCCAGCTTCTCCCCCAGCCCGTTAAAATCCGCTCTTTTTGTGTGCATCCGCCATTCTACTTCTCTGTTCATCCCAACTCCTTAAACCAAACGAGCCACAGGAAACCCTGTGGCTCGAAGATAGGTATCTTTACTTTCCGGCCTTTGCCGTCTTCTTTCCGGATGACTCCGTTTCGATCTTCTTCTTGCCTCCGATATGCTTCTTCAGGAACAGCCACAGCGGACCGGTGATGAAGATGGAGGAATACAGACCGCAAACCAGACCGGCGATCAGCGTCAGAGTGAATTCCTTCAGTGAAGGAACGCCCAGGATATAAAGCATGAGCACCGTCACAAAGGTTGTCAATGTGGAGTAGATATTTCTTGTCATGGTCTGTGAGATGGAAGTATCCACAACCGCGTCATATCCAACCTTCTTGACATCCATCTCCCTGAGATTCTCACGGATACGGTCGAAGATGATGATGGTCGCATTGATGGAGTAACCGACAATGGTCAGCATACATGCGATAAATGTACCGCCGACGGACAGGTATGCCACGGAATAAACCATGAAGACTACCATGACGTCGTGTACCAGCGCGATCACGGCTGCTGCACCGAAACGTACATCCGAGAACCGGAATGCGATGTAGATCAGCATGAGGATCGATGCAACAACAACGGCAATGATGGCATCCCGCTGCATCTCGCTGGAAATGGTACTACTGATATTCTGTGAATCGATCTTGTCATCCGTCAGGCTGAACTTGGATTCCAGCGCCTTGCTGACTGCAGTACGCGTATCCTCGTTCAACTCAGAAGTCTTGAAGATGATCTGATTGGTATTGTCAACGATCTGGATCTGAACCGTACCGGCATTGATGCCTGCCGCATCTGCGATCACAGGAACGATCTCAGACTCAGCCTCGGCCAGTGTGTAAGCCTTATCAAAGGTTACAGTGGTGGATGTACCGCCACTGAACTCCAGGCTGTAATTCAGTGAACTTCCACGGCTGTCCATGCCCTTATTTACAAAGAGTGCGCCGATACCGCAGGCGATGACAACCAGTGAGATCAGGCCGGTGAACTTGAAGGCCTTGGAGAACTTCACAACCTTCTTATGCTTAGCCTCACCGTAAAGCTTCTTATTCGTAACACCCAGGGTTGCAAAGCAGTTCAGAAGAACTCTTGTAACCACCAGTGCAGTAAACATGGAAAGAACGATACCGAGGATCAAGGTCTTTGCGAAGCCCTTAACCGCACCGGAACCCATGGACAGAAGCACAACGCCCGCAATGACCGTGGTGATATTTCCGTCGAAGATGGCGGAGAAAGCTTTGGAGAAACCGTTCTTGATAGCGGTCTTAACTGTCTTTCCTTCACCGATCTCCTCTTTGATACGCGTGAAAATGATGACGTTCGCATCCACGGCCATACCTATGCCTAGTATGATACCGGCAAGACCGGGCAGCGTCAGGGAGATATTCAGGGTCTGAAGGAAGAACAGATCCAGGATCACATATACGGAAAGAGCGATGGATGCAAGGAAGCCCGGGAAACGGAATACGATGATCATGATCAGGAACACGATTCCGAGACCGATACCACCGGCCATAAGGGAGGTGGAAACCGCATCACTACCCAGCTTTGCACCTACGACCTGAGAACGCAGCTCCTTCAGTGTCAGCGGCAGTGCACCGATCTTGATGGTGCTGGCCAGAGACTCTGCTTCCTCATAGGTACTGATATTGTTGATCTCAGCATTACCGCCGGTGATGGCTTCATTTACCGTCGGTGCGCTGACGATCTCTCCGTCATAAACGATGTAGATGGGAGAACCTACATTTGCAGCCGTTACATCCGCAAACTTCTTGGCACCTTCCTCGGTGAACTGCAGGGAAACCACGTTCTCCTTGCTTCCCGTTGTCTGGTCCTCACGGATTCCGCCGGATGCATCCTTGACATCGGCACCGGTCAGTGCGGCCGTATAGGTCTCGCCGTTTTTGAACAGCTCGATGTTCGTAGGATCGATAAATTCCAGAGTACCGGGACGTCCCAGTTCATCCAGGATCTTGTTCGGATCGTACTTACTGGTATCCACAGGGATCTCAACAGTCAGACGGTCGCTACCCTCCTGGTATACCTCACCGTCCGTACTGTAGTTATCCACTCTTCGCTGCAACTTGTCCTTGGTTGCTGCGATCGCTGCATCGTCCGCATCCTTCTCTACGATCTCGTAGGTGACGCTGACACCGCCCCTGAGGTCAAGACCCAGGACGATATCCTCTGCACGACCGGCATTGGTCTCACCCAGTCCGCACAGTACCGTGTAAACGGCACCTGCCACCAGCAGCGCGAACAGAAGAAGACCCAGCACCGCATTTCTCTTTGCTTTCTTCATCGTTTTACTCCTTATTCTTTATCCGGTTTCCCGGAAATAGGTACATGATCATAATCACCGGATCAGCAGACTGGCATGCCGCCGGTCACCTCACAGGTGTCCTCACAGGCTCCGCCTTCCTGTCCTGAAACATCCTCCGACTCACAGCCCTCCGGTTTTCGAACGGCATTTCCTCCGTTCACGCCGGCCAGAGCCGCCTTCATCATGAGGGCACATTCCACACGTTTCCGCTCCAGCTCACAGCCGATGTCATACGCCTCCAGGATCTTCCCGTGGAAGGCAAATGCATTCGCCGCACAGCCTCCGCTGCAGAAAAATCTTGCAAAACAGTCTCTGCACTTATCCTTGGCATAGACATTGTTGAACTTGAACTCATCAACCAGCTCCGTATTCTGCACACCCTTCCACACATCGCCCAGCAGGAAACGTTCGTCTCCCACGAACTGATGACAGGGATACAGGTCCCCCCAGGGGGTTACGGCCAGATACTCCGTACCGGAGCCGCAGCCGGACAGTCTCTTATATACGCAGGGTCCGCCCGAAAGATCGATCATAAAATGGAAGAAGGTCACCGGCTTTCCTGCCTTTGCCCGCTCCACCAGGGCAGCCGCCAGGCGGTCATACTGCTCCAGCAGTGTGGGAATGTCCTCTTCCCGAAGGGAATAGTCCTCCTCCGGCGGAGCCACCACCGGCTCCATGGAGACCACATCGAAGCCCTCATCGATGAGGCTGAGAACATCCTCACAGAAATCCGTATTCTTTCTGGTAAATGTTCCGCGGATGTAATACTCTCCCTTCCGCTTCTCTTTAAAATGCTTATATTTCGGAAGTATGATATCGTAGCTTCCCTTGCCGTTCCGGGTGGGACGCATGGCATCATTCACCGCACGCCTTCCGTCTATGGAAAGGACCACATTCTTCAGCTCCCGGTTGGCGAAGTCGATCACCTCGTCATCCAGCAGGATACCGTTGGTCGTCAGGGTGAAACGGAAATTCTTGCCCGTTTCCTTCTCCCGCTGCCGGCCGTAAGCCACCAGCTGCTTCACCACCTCAAAATTCATGAGGGGTTCCCCCCCGAAGAAGTCGACCTCCAGATTCCGGCGGTTTCCGGAATTCTCGATCAGGAAATCCAACGCCTGCTTTCCTACTTCATAGGACATCAGCGCCCGGTCTCCATGGTACTCTCCCTGCCCGGCAAAGCAGTATCTGCAAGCCAGATTGCAGTCATGAGACACATTCAGGCAGAGGGCCTTTACCACGGTCTTCCGCTTCTTGAAGTCGATCACCGCATTCTCGTAGGTGTCCTCGGCAAAGAGCCGTCCGTCCGCCTCCAGCTTCTGAACCGCTGCATATGCCTCTTCGATGGACTCTGCCGTTTCCGCGGGATACTGTGCCGCCAGCTTCTGCAGTACCTCTTCCTTCGGAGTCTTCTCATAAAGTGCGATCAGATCATAGACCAGATCGTCTACCACATGGACGGAGCCGCTGCAAACATCCAGCACGATATTATAACCGTTATTCTTAAATTGATGGACCTGCTTCATTTCGCTCTCCATGCAAGCAAAGAGGACTATCCCTCGGGATGGTCCCCTTTCTTAAAGATTTCTATAACAGATTTCTTCTACAGGGCCTTTTTTTACTGATTTTCGCAGCTCTGATTTCCTACTGTGCAGGAAGTCTTGCATGCGGACTGGCAGGATGTCT
>CADBRW010000026.1 GCA_902797155.1 uncultured Lachnospiraceae bacterium | reverse complement strand
GGTCAGGAACTTACGATTGAAGGGGAAAATGCCGAACCCTTAATGAAAAGTATGGAAGAGTACTGTGATTTCCTGAAGACCATGACGGTGGTGATCGATCAGTTCCTGGGCGAGGGTGGTGATAAGGCTATGGTATTCTTTGGCTATCAAAAGACCTACGAAAAACAAAGGCCTGCCATGGAGGCAAAGCTGAAGAAGCTTCTGGATAAGGCGAAACCCGTTGAGAAGAAGTGATAATACAGAGAGGAATTTGAATGTATGATGACTGAAATCATTACGGAGGAATCCATCGGGAAGTATATTAAGATCCTGAAGAATGAGGAGATCTTCGGCATTCTGGACGGAAGGATCACCGGGCTCGGAGCCTGTGATGACGAATCCGGGCAGCCGGAGGGGGTACTGGTTGCCGAGATTCATATGGAATACATCCTTCTCCGAAGAATCTATGTCCTTCCGGACTGTCAGGATGAAGATCTGATCAGCCGGCTTATGGACATAGTTACGGATCTTCCGGAGGATCTGAAGGCACCGATCTACTACTACGGAACGGATGAGGAAACGGATGCGACGGTTCTGGCTCAATATGGATTCAAGGAGATCCCCAACGGGTATTCCTGTATAGAAGGATTCCTGGAGGACTATAAGGAGATCAAGGCACCGCCGAAGCTCTTCGAGGTCGGTACTTTGGATCAGGTACCGAAGGACAGTGTACAGAACTTCGTTCTGAGTTCTACACATGACCGGTTTATGCAGATACCGGACGGATATCTGGATATCAGCCGGTTCTCGGATGCAAGCCTGGTGTGCTACAAACGCAATACCGTTGTTGGAGTGATCCTTATGGAGGAAACGGATGATACGATCCGTATCCCGTATATGTATACCAAGGACAATATGGCATTGCTTTATTCGCTGTATGTACTTCGGAAGGTGCTCTTCGCGGACTATGCACCCAAGGCAAAGCTGTGTTTCGTGATGCGTGACGGTATCGGGCGGGAGGCGATCCATGCACTGATCCGGCCCAGTGAAGAGAAGAAGATCCGTGTATTCCGGCATGAATGACCGGAAGCAGGGTGTACTGAAAACAGAGTAGAGATGTAGAAGGGAGTCAGATATGTGTAATGACGGCACATTTAAGCAGAAGGAACAAAGGCTGAGAGAGTATGAAATGATCTCGAACCGCCATATGGAGAAGGATGATACCCAGCTGGCATACAGGGATATGAATTCCCGATTTTTGAATGCAGAGAGGAAGCATCTGGAGAAACAGGAGGGTGTGGACCTGAACAAGGTCAGGGAAGCGCACGAGATGCGGAAGCTTCAGATCGAGGCCGCATGGCATGCGAAGACCACGAATGTGGTAAAGGGTCTGAAGCAGCGGGCTCCGAAGAAAAACAGTGAGAAGAGTGCGGAATACTATGCCGCATATTCCCTGAAGGATCTGGAGGCATTTCTGAAGAACAGTGACCGCGGTGGAAATTCCGACGAGTACAATGCGGTGGCTACGGATCTGGAGCTGTACAACCGGGTCATGGACAGTGCCGATGCCAAGGAGGGCATGGGGCTTCTCAAACGGCTGAAGGAAAGCTGCGATGAATATCTGAGGACCAGAAAGAATCCCGTCAGTTCAAAGGGAAAGGTCCGGAAGGCCATTATCACCCAGCTGTCCAGGAAGGTGGAGACCGAGCTGGCTCAGCAGAGAGACGATTATGTCAAAATGCAGAAGAACACGCTGGAAACCATGCGGGAGGAAAAAAGCTCCGAAAATGTTACGGAGGCCTTCAAGGCCAACTACAATCTGGTCTATCAGAATATGACCGGAAATATAGATCTCTCTCCCGAGGAAATGCAGACGCTTGACTCCAATATGGAGGAGGTGCTTCAGGAGCTGAAGAAGCAGGAGGTGGATAAGAACCAGAGTAAATCTCTGTCCTCCAAGTTCTTCAATGCACTGGGCTGGGCGAAAAATGATCCGCGGATCGTGAACGATAATGATTTTTACGGAAAGGAGATGAAATCTTCTCCGCATAAAAAACTGTGCTATCATTCCATCGGCCCCCTGGATCAGTATGATGAGAACGGAAAGGTGATCGGAAAGGCAAAGGATGCGATCCCTCAGGCAAAGCAGCTGGGTGGATTCGCAAAAGAAGGAAAGGGGATCTACTATGGCATCGGAAGGATCGGAAAGGGCGTCTATACGGCGGCCAGAAATGACGATCCCAAGGCCAAGGATGAGGAGGCAAAGCATAACAGCTGGTCCTATGGAACGGATAAGGGTTCCGTCATGTTTACCATGCTTCTGAATGAACATGCCCGGATCACCACAGAGGCGGACATGAACAAGGTGGTGGAGGACCTCCAGAAGAAATATCCAAAGGTATATACTTTTATCAGAAGTAATGAGGTGGGAAGATTCCGGGACTATCTGACCATGCTTGCATCTCTGGTGGGATACAATACCATCATCGGCGAAGGCGTTGAGCATGTTGATTATATCAGTACATCCGACCGAAAGGCACTAACCATGCTGGATACTCTGGAGATGCGTACGGAGGATGACGACGAGCTTTATACGAATGAAATAAGTCTGACCGAGCTGAAGGAAGAGGAAGAAAAGGGAGTAAAGAAGGAATCGTAAGGAGGAATCGATATGTACGAGCTTACAACAGGAGACATGAGAACGGTATCGGAAGCAACCGCCGGGTGGAAGATGTATGTATATCCCATCATGGAAAGCATGAAGTCGGTTCCCCAGGAGGTGAAGGACCGGATCCGGGATCTGGAGGAAACCTATCGGAAGGATTTCTTTGGATTCTTCCGTGATGCCATGGATCAGGATGATACCCGGCTGGCAGGAGAAGTGCAGCAGGATTTTGAAGCGGAGTGGACGAAGGATCATCCGGAGTTCTATGATGTGGAGCTGCTTTTCAAGGGCTGCAGCAGTGCGGAGCTGAAGACGGCAAAGAGGGACATGGATCGGGCTAAGAGTGCATTTACGGAAGAAGTATAGAAATGATAATGCTCTGTTACAGGAGGATCATATGCCGGGAGAAAATGAACTGAATCAGAAGAAGGAAGCACAGCTGAACAAGAATATCCGTGTTGCATCGGATCATCACGCAAGTGAGCTGAAGAAGAAGGACCGCTCGCTCTATGATCAGGCGATGATCCAAAGGGATAATCAGGACATCGATATGGTCCTGAAGGGAACGAAGCTGACGTCGGAGGAACGTTCGAATCTGGAAATGATAAAGGGCAGGAATCTGTCCTCTCTTCTGGTGCTTGACGAAAAGAGATCCGGCGACAGCAAGCAGATGAAGGCTGTGAAAAAGGCGGTGTCCGCAGTTGAAGTGAAGATCAGCGAGCATCGGCTGGGTGACCCATTTACGGAGGCGGCTGTGGATGAGATCCTTCGGCTTTATGATACGGCGATCCTTGCCTGCAGGGATTATTTAAGGGATAAGGACCCCTCCTATCAGAAGGGGCAGGAACGATATGCGCTTGTGAAGATGAACACCCTCCGTCTGCATGAAGAGGCGGAGGCTTTTGTGGTGGCGAAGGAGCTGATCCGTACAGGCGTCATGGACGGGATGGCGAACACCGGACGGGAACTGATGACCCAGGCCAAGGTCTACGGACTGATCAGCGGTAAAAAGGGTCCCGAGGGTGAGGCACCCGCCGAGGAGCTTCCGGATGAGCGGACACTGAAGGCAAGCGGATATGAAGCCTCCATGATCTACCAGGCACTGGCGGGGAAGGAAATGCCCTCGGATATGATCCGCCGTCTTGCCAAGAGCAAGGACAAGAAGGATCAGAGCCTTGCACGGGAGCTTACTCTGCTTTTCGCCAACATCCGGGGATCACTCAGTGACTTCCGTGAGGGGAAGGTTCATGCAAAGGTGTTCCTGATCAGTAACATGGTGATCAGCGTACACCAGAATGCCTTCGGCCAGCTCTGCCTCAATGTGGGAGGAAAGAGGCTGCCGCTGGGACGCCACTCGGGGATCGTCACGGACATGCTCTCCTCGGATGTGGTAAAGAATCAGGAGCTGTACGGGAAGGACAGGGCGAAGGACGTGATCCAAAAAGTCATTGACAAAATGGATGTACGGAGCTTTGGGACCGAGCATCGTCAGATCCTGACAGATTATCTCGTAAAGAATACCGCATATTCCGTGACGGATTTTACGAATTTCAATACCCATGATCTGGTTAATATGATCCAGGGCCTGCATGCAGGAAGAAAGCTCTACGTGGTGGATACCGAACCGGGCCCGGACTGGGTGCTTTCACCGAATGATATGGTCTTTCTGAAGGGACACGGTTCCATGATCAATGTCATGGAATCCAGAGAGATCCTCCATGGAACCCAGGACAGACTTAACCGTGAGAAGGTGGAGGAGAAGGTAACTCTTAAGAAGCAGCAGGAGGTACCGCAGCCGGAATGGAATGAGCAGGAGCAACTGATCCTGAACCTCCTGGGAGATGTGCTTTTCTCCTATGATACCTGGATGGCGGATGAGAAGCTGAGAGATCCGGGCAGACGTATGCAGATCGTGCTTGCAAGGAATGACAGCGCCCTGGCCTATCTCATCTCCGACATGTTCACAAAGGGTGAACTGAATCTGAAGATGGTAAACGGCATGCTGGACAAGATGCCGCTCTTTTCTATGGCACCGGAGCAGGCGGCACATTTCCGGGCAACCGTGATCAAGGCGCTGCAGGATACAGCCGATGCCATCTGGCAGGTAGTGGATGGCAAGATCAAGGAGGTGCTGGGAGAACGGCCGGATGGCTTTGCCCTGCTCTATGATCTGAAGAAGGGTGCTGCAAATGCGGCAGCCGGTAGTCACCTTGCGTCCTACGAGAGCCTTCTGAAGGGAGTCGAGATCAAGGCACCCACCGGCGATGTGCTTATGAAGGTGGATTCTCTGAAGGACATCATCCTGGGACTGGATGATGAAACCGTGAAGAAGCTGGCGGACGCGGAAAAGGCTGTGGATCAGGGAGTGAATGCCGCTTCGGAGATGATCCAGAACACCGTCAGCAAATACTCCGGCGAGCTCTTCAAGCCGAAGCAGCGGGACCCGGAGGAAAACCGGCTTCCGGACCCCTATCAGCGGGGACTCAGTGAGGAAGAGGTCAGGCAGAGGAAGAGAGAACGGTACGAGAAGGGGAACAAGATCCTGGGAAATATGGTGCAGGACTCCATGACCTCCGGGGAATCCGGACAGGGTCTCTTCACGAAGCTTGTGTTTGAGAATTATTTCAAGGGTGTGGATTCCATGGATCAGCGCTCCATGCTGGCATCCATGATCCGTGGCGCCAAGCCTGCGGGACAGCTTCTGGATGAAAAAGACGGGACCATCGACGAGAAGGAGAAGAAACGCAGGAAAGCCCATAATGAGAAGATCATGGCCGAAAGTATGGGAAACTATATCGGAGGCCTGCTTAAGGGCGCCGGCCCGCTGTTCCAGAAGATGATGCAGGGCCTGCCCCTGGAGGGACTTCCGGAGGAGCTGCAGTCTGCCGTAAAGGATATGAAGAGCCGGCTGGCACCGATCCCCGATGAGATCGTGGAGGCACAGCTCTACTCCATGGTGCAGCGTTCCCATGGCCAGGTAAAGAAGATCGAGGTGGTGAAGCCCCTCGGCGCAGCATCCGTGGGTCAGACATTTTTATGCAGGATCACCCGTGCGGACGGAAAGGAAGAGGAGGCTGCCATCAAGCTCCTGAAGCCGGATGTAACCAACCGCATGATGCGTGAGAAGCAGCTGATGATCGACTGCGCGAGGAAGACCGACGTGGAATCCAGACGGATCGAGAATGAGAAACGCCGGGCAAACCATAAGAAGCTGCTGCCGGAGATCAAGAATAATGAGAAGGGCGGTATGCAGGTGACCTATGAGGGTCAGCTGGAGCGGAGCCAGGAGGAACTGGATCTCACCGTGGAAGCCCGGAATGTGGAGCTGGGCAAGATCTATGACAAGGTGGAGAAGGAGGACGATAAGAAGGTATCCTCCATGAAGCTGAATCAGCTGATCGCACCCACCACCAACTCCATGGTTCTGGAGAAGGCTCCGGGGGAGACCATAGACGGCCTGCTGGAGCGCATAAAGACAGAGACCCAGCGCCTGAAGGATCTCTATAAGAAGAAGGTGCTGCCCGGCATGTCTCAGGAGATGAAGGAGAAGATCGAGCGGGACATCAAGAACGGAAGTGAGTATTACGGAACCACCATCGGCCTGGCGGATGAGCAGGGGATCGCTTCGGACTCGGAGGAGTATGCAAAGCTCTTCCCTGAGCGGATCGAGGAAAATCTTGCGGCTCTCTTGAAGGAGCTGAAGCAGAAGAAGGCCTATCTGGATATCTATGCAAGAAAATGGACCGAGGAGGGCATGTTCAAGGAGGGCTTCTATCACGGAGATCCTCATGACGGAAATATCATGGTCAGCGATGAGAAGCTGACGGTCATCGATTTCGGTAACTGCACCAAGCTGACAGAGGAGCAGCAGGGGCATGTGACCCGTATGATGGCAGCGGCAGCCATCGGTGATATGGAGCTGTTCCGTTCAGGACTTCATGCACTTCTGAAGCCGGAGTTTGAAACACTGTATCAGCAGAAGCGAGATGAACTCGGACGGGAGATAAAGACCATCTTCAAGCTGGGAGATCAGAGAGCGGCGGGAGCGCGGATCATGGTAGCGCTTCTGAAGGCGCAGGAGCTGGGACTTGAGGTTCCGTCTGCAGTCTACAATTTCTCCCAGGGCCAGATCCGTCTTCAGAATGCACTGGATAATATCAATAAGCAGATCGAAGAGACGGAGGATGTATTTGAAAGGACTGCGAACATTTTCGGAGAGTCCACGGACTTTGACTGCACAGCGGATTTCCGTGTGATCGAGATCGACCGCAACCGCCGGAAGGAGAAGTTCACCGGAGGGTATCTCAGAGGAAATGCGAAGACGTTCTTTAAGGAGCATTGCCGGTTTACAAAGGATAAGGACTTTGTGAAGGGCCTGGTGGGGAAACAGTTCGACGGGTTCAAGGGCAGCTTCATCACTCCCCTTCGCAAACAGGCGGAAATGAAGGACAGTATCTTCCAAAGTATTGATTTCTTCGTGGAGACCAAGAGGAATACTCCGCCTGAAGCTCTGGAAACGATGAACTGGAATACCCCTCTCATAGAGAACTTTGATTCCGTGAGCCTGATCGCGGATGTGCCGTTCCAGGACAGGATCAAAGCGGCCATGATGTCGGAGGCACCCCTCACGGACGCATGGATCACTGAAACAAAGCAGGAGATCGAGGAGAGAGTTAACAGGGCAAATGTTGCGCTGTCTGCTTTTGATGAGCTGGAGACCGTCCGTACCACCATAAGGGGTAATCACAAGGGTGAGTGGAAACCCACGGAAGAGGAACAGACCCGGTTTGATGCGGCATGCGGTACATTTACGGATGCCTATCTGCCTGTTCACTCCGAGCTTGCAGAAGGAAGTCGGCTCTTCAACAAATACTATAAGAGATTCTCGGATCCCGGAAGATTTGATGAGATCCGTCCCGGTATCGAGTGCTATTTCAGAGCGTATCCGGAGGGAAAGGAAGCCTTCATGAAGGCATATGATGCGTACATCGACGCATCCCGCAAGAATCTGAAGGAGACGGATCCGGAGGCCTTTCGGGCTGCCGACAGGGCACTGAAGGATGCCTATCATGATGTGATGGCCATAAGGTTCAAGCATAAGGATGAGGCGTTCTCGGGAGCATCCGAAGGAAAGAAGGTGGATTTCCTGGACATCATGGCGGATGTGCTGGATGAACAGGTTTCGAAGCTGGTGGGACGTATGGGTATCTTCCGTTCCATCCGGATGAACTACAAGCTGAAGCAGCAGAAGAAGGAACAGAGTGATATCGGCGTGGGAAGAGACGGAGACGACGAGTAAGGGGGTAATGCGTTATGAAGCTGATGGAACTTGGTAAACAGTATATGCCCTATTTCAGGGGGTTCGATCTCTTCGGCATGATGGACAGGGAGAAATCCGCGCCGGATTATATGCTGGGCGCTGTCTCGGACAAGGAGGAGGGCGCCGTACCCGCCGGTCTTCTTCTCGGTCAGTCAAAGAAGAAGGAGCTGCAGCTTCGCTGGCTTTTCGTGGATCCCCTTCTTCGTGGAAAGAGCTATGGAGAACTGCTGCTGTCGAAGGCATTTCAGCATGCATCGGAAACCGGCGCGGAGAAGCTTCGGGTGCTGTTTCCGAAGGAATACGGTTACGAGTCAATCTGCAAAAATGATCATATCTTCCTCAGAAAGCATGGCTTCCGCCAGCTGGAGAACGGGGATATGGAGGCCAGTCTTTCGGATTATGCCAGACTGACGGAAGAATATCAGGGACCGTCCTTCGAGGATGAGTCGGACATGCTGGATAAGCTTCTGTCTCTGGAGGTGGAGGACGAGGAGGATGCGGTCAGTGAGTACGACCGTGAGGAATACTTTGCCCAGATCCACAAGCCCTGGACGGTAAGGAATGTGGGTCTTCGGGAATTCTCCATGCGTCCTGCCCTGCAGAAGTTTATAAAGCGGACTCTGGACGGGACGAAGGCTCTCAAAGTGGGAAGTATCGGAGAACTCACCTATGAGCAGTTCAGGGACGGTGTGGAGCTCTGCGAGAAGAAGGAGCATACAGGGTTTCTGAAGCATCTCCTGGATGTTCCGGTGGATTATTTTGATCTGGATGTTTCTTCGTATATCATGACGGAGGAGCGGGTAAGCGGACTGTGTCTGGTACATTTTAACAGGAAGGCGGAGACCGTGATCACGGAGCTGCTGTTCACCTCCGAGGGAGATAGTGCCAGGAGCATCGCGGAGCTGCTCCGGTTTACTCTTCTTGCAGCCAATGGGAAGTATCCGGCAGGAACCACCATCCTTCTGCCGAACGATGAGGAGCGCCACCGGCAGCTGGTGAAAAAGCTGTTCGGAGAGTAGGAGAGTGCTGACCGCACCTCATGGCGGGTCGATGTTGTTTGATGTGGAAAGATTCCGAAAAAAAGTGTATACTGTTATAGGAAATGTGGTGACAGGAAGGAATCGGGAATCGTATGAAGAAGGAAGAGAAGAACGAGTTTAGGAAAAAGGACAGAACGAAGTTCAGCTTAGCGGGACAGGTGCTGATCTTTTCTTTGCTTGCAGCGATCCTTACGGGCGTCCTGTCATACATTTTATTACGGAACAGTGCGGATAAGAGAGTTCAGGAAACGAAGGAGGAGCTGGCTGACCAGCTGACGGAGGATATCGTGGGCACCATAAAGGGCTATCCTGCCTATGAATGGCTGCTGACGTACTGGCTCCAGAATTCGGCAAGCCTGGATGTGGAGTACAAGCTTACTGATAATACGATTCAGAAGGCAAAGGAATTCAGTAAGAGGCATCCGGGTCTGGTCCTGGACTATGTGACCACAGAGGAAGTTTTGGCTCTGCCTGCCGAAGATCAGAAGCTGTATGCCGAGGTGATCTATAATCAGATCCTCAGCCTGATGAATATGATGAAGGAGACCTATAAGCCGAGTTATCTCAGTGTGCTTGTCATGAATACGGATTATACCCACGGCACATTTCTGCTCAGTGGTGCGTCATCCGATCAGAAGCGTGGTTCGAACTATGAGGATGCCTATATCATCGGCGTTGAGGCAGACAGTACACAGGGGCAGAGGGAAAGCATGATCACGGCCGAAAAGGGAGGCCGTGTTCTGGTGACCTCCGGTGATTACGTGGATTCCTTCGGATACATTCAGGATATTCTGGACGGCCAGCATGTCGTGGTTGGTGTTACCTATGACATCACAGAGGTTCGGAAAGAGGTGGAAAAGCAGGTTTTCAATGTGATGGTGCTTTTCGTCCTCCTGCAGGGCATTCTGGCAGTCGGACTCTTCATCCTGATCTATGCTGCTGCGGTACGTCCCATCGAGCGGATCCAGAAAAATGTCTGGAAGTATCGCGAGCTGAAGGAAAGTGAGCCTGTGCTGAAGGACCTTGCCACCATCAATGTTAAGAACGAACTGGGTGCCCTGTCCGGTGATATCTCCGACATGATCGTATCCATCGACCAGTATGTGGATGAGATCCAGACCATCACGGCGGAGAATGAGAGGATCGAGGCGGAGCTGAATGTTGCAACCCGTATTCAGGCGGAAATGCTTCCCAGCGATTTCCCCGCATTTCCCGACCGGAAGGACTTCGACCTGTATGCAACCATGGATCCGGCGAAGGAGGTCGGGGGAGACTTCTATGACTTCTTTATGCTGGATGAGGACCATCTGGTACTGGTGATCGCAGACGTGTCCGGCAAGGGCGTTCCTGCGGCGCTGTTCATGGTGAATTCCAAGACCCGTATCCAGAATCAGGCGGGCTTCGGAAAGACGCCCAGCGAGGTCCTGTCCGCTGTAAATGACCAGCTCTGTGTGGGAAATGAAAGCGGATTCTTCGTTACGGTATGGATGGCCATCATCGACCTTAAGACAGGTAAGGGTGTTGCTGCTAATGCAGGTCATGAGCATCCTGTGATCCGGCGTGCCGACGGTTCCTACGAAGCTTCGATCTATAAGCATTCGCCGGCTGTGGGTGTCATGGAAGGGGTTCCGTTCCGCGAGCATGAATTTGAACTTCACCCGGGTGACCGGATCTTCGTATATACAGACGGTGTGCCGGAGGCAACCAGCAGCGCAGAAGAGCTGTTCGGAATGGATCGTCTGATCGAGTCCCTGAATTCGCATGAGAAGGATTCGCTGGAGGAGCTGCTCCCGCACGTGAAGGAGGACATCGATGCCTTCGTGGGAGATGCGGTACAGTTTGATGATATCACCATGCTGGGCTTCGATTACTACGGGCCTGACGGAAAGCAGTAGGAGCCTGATCAGGCGGACGCAGGAAATGTACTGCAGGAAATGAAAGGAAGAGAACCGCATGCATTATGAGGTATTCCAGATAGACGGAGCCATACAGCTGAATATCGAAGGGAAGCTGGATGCTACCTCCGGCAATGCTTTTCAGGCACTGGTGCTGAAATCTCTGTCCAAGTGCAGGAATCTGGTCATCGATTTTGAAAAGGTAACGTACATGTCCAGCGCGGGAGTGCGTGCGCTGGTTCTTGGATTAAAAACTGCCGAGTCTAAGGGTGGGAGCCTGACGGTGCTTTCTCCCCAGCCTCAGGTGAAAGAGGTATTTAAATATTCGGGCCTGGAAAAGATCATGGAAATAAAGTAAAGGACCGGTTTCGCGATGCCTGAAAGAACAAAGAAGAAAAAGAAGCTGCTCATACAGGTGGGGATCGTTACGATCCTCATCTTTGTTGGGTCGCTTCTTTTTGTGCTTTCTTCTGTCTATTCCATTACAAGAAACGCCTACCTGTCCTCCAAGGATGAGATGATCGACCGGGATCTCTTCAACATTTACAAGGAAATGAACAATAACGCAGTTCGAAATCAATGGTTTTTGGATTATCTGAAGAAGCATTCGGAGGCTATGACCCGGGATATTACGGAGGAAGAGGAAGCGGCGAAGAGCAGTCAAGCCTATAAAGATGCGTTGGTGGACTATTTCTTCGACGATACATTTGACGCGGATAAATATGATCCGGTCATTCAGCTCCTGCTGGCAAGGAATTCCTATGAAATCCTGATGTCCGCACTCACGTTGAAGCGGGGGCTGACATCCTCTGCGATCCGTCTTATGGATTTTCCGAATGAACATGAAGCCCTGATCTACATGGAGGATAATCCCAACGGAAGCGACCATGTTGCGGAGCTTGTGCCGTACGAAGCCTCCGAGCACAGTGCGGTGGAGACCATTCTTTCCGGGGAGCTTGGCGAGGACAACAGCATCTATGAGGTTTATGAGGATCCGTCTGACGGAGAGAAGTACTACATCGGCTATCTTCCGATCAACTGCGGGAACAATGTCAGGTGCACGATCTGCATCCAATACGACTGGACGGACTATCACAGCTGGCTGCTCACCCGTTTCAGAGGATATATGATCATAGGTGTTCTTGTGCTGCTTGTGTTGAACGGTCTGCTGATGTTCTTTATTTACCGGAAGGCCATCCGTCCGCTTATGAAGGTCGAAGCGGGGATGCGGGAGTATAAGGACGATAAGAACAGTCTTGCGGTAACGGAGAAAATGAGCCGCATCGGATCGCGGAATGAGATCGGTGTACTGGCGGACAGCTTCTCGGATCTGGCGACGGAGATCGACCGGTATTCGACGGAGAATCTGAAGTTGAGCAATGAGCAGGCGAGAATCAGCACCGAGCTGGCTCTGGCCAGACAGATCCAGACCGGCATGCTGCCGGCGGATTTCCCCGCATTTCCGGAGAGAAAGGATTTCGATCTCTACGCATCCATGACTCCGGCCAGGGAGGTGGGGGGAGATTTCTATGATTTCTTCCTCATCGATGAGGATCATCTGTGTCTGGCCATCGCGGACGTTAGCGGGAAGGGAATTCCCGCGGCGCTCTTCATGATGGCCTCAAAGATCGTTTTGGAGAACCACGCCATGCAGGGGAAGTCACCGGCTGAGATCCTAAGAGAGACCAATGCCGCCATCTGCGCCAACAATGAGGAGCAGATGTTCATAACGGTCTGGCTGGGGATCCTGGAGCTGTCCACAGGGAAGCTTACAGCGGTGAACGCAGGGCATGAGCCCCCGGCGATCCTGGGAGAGAGCGGAAGGTTTGAGTTGCATGAGGAGGAACATTTTCTCTTCATCGGCATCATGGAGGATGTGGAATACAGGGATCATGAGGTGATGCTGCCCCATGGCGCGAAGCTCTTCCTCTATACGGACGGCGTGCCGGAGGCAACCAACGCCCGGGACGAGCTGTTCGGCATGGACCGGATGGTGGAGGCCCTGAACCGGGACCCGAAGGCCACACCGGAGGAACTGCTCAGGAACGTCCGCGAGGCAGTGGACGAATTCGTCCGGGAGGCGGAGCGGTTTGACGATCTTACCATGCTGTGCGTGGAATACCACTAGTTTACATAATATGCGCCTGTCACCTTTTATGTTGACTATTGAAGGGTAGGGGAGTTTGGTGTAAAATAAGGGAGAGTATGGTCCTTCGGGGGTTGTACTGAAGTGTTTTTTGTAAAAGGAGGCGAGATATGACTAACAAAGAGGTGTACAAAAAGACGCTGGTCTTTTCACTCAAACGTCTGGGCTTTAACTGCATTTGCGTGGTGATCGTTCTGGCACTGGCAATCGGAGGCTTTATCCTGGTGGATAATCTGACGGACAAGGGTCTGATCGGACTTGCTGTCGGTGTGCTGTTCGGTATCGTTGTTGTAGCGGTGCTGGCACATTTCTTCTCGTATACGTATTCGGCGGGACAGATCGCGATGATGACCAGAGCTGTCACAGAGGGAAGCCTTCCGGATAATGTATTCGCAGAGGGCAAGCGTATGGTGAAGGAACGTTTCCTCACCGTAGTTGCATACTATGCGGCAACGAAGGCGATCAAGGCCATCTTCAATGAGATCGGTAAACTGCTCACCGGAGCCGGAAAGGCACTGGGCGGCGACACCGGAGAGGGGATCGCCTCAGCGATCAATATCGGTATCCAGGTCGTGATCGGATTCCTCAGCGACTGCTGCCTGGGCTGGGTGTTCTACCGGAAGGATAAGGGAGCAGGAAGAGCCACGCTGGAGGGCGCAGGCATTTTCTTCAAACACGGTAAGACGCTTATAAGGAATCTCGGACGTATTTTCGGAATGGGACTGGCATCTCTCGCCGTGATCGGCGGCGCATTCTTCGGAATCTTCTACCTGATCTTCACAAGCTTCCCGGAAATGTTCCGCAGCCTGTCCAACGAACTGGTTGAGACCTTCCAGAAGGAAGGTGAGACTGTGACCGTATGGATCTCCGATCCCGGTCATCTGGCTATCATTATAGCAGGCATCGCTGCATTAATCCTGTGGCTTTTCATTCACGGAACCTTCGTTCGTCCCTTCATCCTGGTGGGTGTTCTCCGGAACTTCATGGAGGCCGGTATCGCGCATATTCCGACGGAGTCCGAACTGGCAGAGGTTGCACAGAAGTCCAAGAAGTTTGCTAAACTGCAAGAAGATGCCGGCAGTATATAACGTGTCAAAGGTTTGATTGGGGTCATTTAAGAGGAAATCAATAATGGCAATCGGTTCAGACAAGAATAAAAAGCGAATACTGGAACTGGATATCGTTAAGGGTTTCGGAATCATTCTGATCGCGGTCTATCATATCGTGTATCGTTCCATGGACGGGATCGCGGATAACGTGATCCGTTCCCTGGGATGGGGATTTATCGGTATCTACTTCCTGCTTTCCGGATACACCTGCAGGAAGGGCAGCGGAGTTTTCGAAAGCTATAAGCGGCGGGTCATGGGTCTGCTCCTGCCGGTATTTCTGGCGGAGATCCTGCTTCTGGCCTTCGGAGGCCTGTACTTTGTACTGTTCCATGGTTATTCGGCAAGAGATATCCTGCACGATGCGGCTGTCACATTTCTCAGGCCGGAGATCACGACCCATATCTCATCGAGATGGGGTGAGGGAGGACTCCTTTTCTTCAATCTGTCACCTGTGTGGTTCATCTGGTCCATGCTGTGGACAGAGCTGTTCTTCCATCCCCTCAGGAAGCTGCTGGTGGGTAAGGGTGAGCTGAAATGGGCTCTCATGCTGGTGTTACTTCTTGGAATCCAGGTGCCCATGTACCTCTTCCTGGATCCGGCTCCCTGGGAGCTTACCATCGTTCCGACATTCCTGATCTTCATGATGTTCGGGGCGAAGCTTCGGGAATGGGATGCGGTGAACCGTCTGAAGAAGGTGAAGCCCCTGCCGGCCTTCGGGATCACGGTGGCCTGTCTGGCGGCACATTTCGGATTGTTTTTTCTTAACGGAAATGAGAGCTACTATGTCAGCATTTTCGGAAATCACGGAGCGTGGGATGTCTTCACGGTGCAGCTTCAGCTGCTGCTGATCTTCCCGGCCATGTTCTTCCTGGCGCGGGCCATCACCAAGGTCGGGATACTGGCGAAGGGACTGGGCTGGATGGGAAGACATACCATGTATCTCCTGATTCTTCACTGTATCGTGACGCTGGTGTACAGTGATATCCTCAATATCCCTTGTAAGCTTGGTGATTACTGGTATCTCGAGCCGCTGGGAATCGAGGTCTCATTTGAGATCGTCGGAAAATCCCTCCTGGCCTGTGTATTGGGACTGCTTACCTGTGTCCCCATTATCATGCTGTGGGAGGTACTGGAGAAGCTGCTGTTCGGCCGGCGGTTACGAAAACCGGATGCCGAGAAGGCGGAGCAGGAGAAACAGAACACGTGACGACCGCGGAAAAAACGGGGACGGTTCTGACAAATCGGGGACGGCTCCGGACAGTCCGGAACCGTCCCCCTTTTTTTCACTTATTTCACCCGGGCTGCCGGGTAAACCGGAGGTAGAGTAGACTATGGATAATCTTATGGAATTCCGCGTGGCGGAGTATGATGAGGTTGCAGAAAGCTTTAGGAAAATGGAACCGATGGTAGTCAGTCTTCTGGAAAAGAAGCTGAAGGAGGCCGGTATCCGACCGATGCAGATCCAACACAGGATCAAGACCCGGGATTCCGTGTCCGGCAAGCTGGAACGGAAACCGGACAAATATACCTCCGTCAGGAGCATGACGGATATCCTGGGTTTGCGTATCATTTGCTATTTCAGCAATCAGGTGGACCAGATCGCGGATCTGATCAGGGACTGCCTGGTGGTGGATACGAAGAAGTCCGTGGATAAGCGGAAGCTGCTGGATCCCACATCCTTTGGGTATCTGTCGTTACATTTTATCTGTTCTCTGCCGGAGGATGCAGGGTATCCGGAGGAGCTCTACGGGCTGAAATTCGAGATTCAGATCCGGACGGTGCTGCAGCATACCTGGGCGGAGATCGAGCATGATCTGGGCTACAAGTCGGAATTCGGGATCCCGAGGGAGTTGCGCCGGAAATTCTCGCGGGTGGCGGGACTGTTGGAGATCGCGGACGACGCATTTATCCAGATCAGGAAGTCAGTCACCGAATATGAGGAGGATGTGCGTAACAGGATCGCAAATGATGCGGCGGACGATATGCATATGGATCT
Organism: uncultured Lachnospiraceae bacterium; assembly: GCA_902797155.1. Classification (GTDB taxonomy): domain Bacteria; phylum Bacillota; class Clostridia; order Lachnospirales; family Lachnospiraceae; genus Eubacterium_Q. The sequence continues at coordinate 3,145 of CADBRW010000026.1, read as the reverse complement.
GGTCACACTTCGGGCATTTCTGGAACTCAGCAGGACCATGCAGAATCTGAACCGGGACATCGCGGCGATCGCCGGGGCCTCGATCATCGAGACTTCACCGGAGACCTATATCCGGTATCTGGAGTTCTTCAATGTGCGTACCCTGGGGGATCTCAGAGAGTTTGTGCAGCAGGGATATGATGAGGCCATGGAATTTGCAAGGCGCGCACTGGGAAATATGCAGCTGGACGAGGTGTCCTCCATCATCGGACTGTATTATCTGTGTCGTGCCCGGCTGGTCCGCGGGGACTACAACGAGCGGCAGCTGATGGTTTATTTCATGCTGGGTGAGGCCACCGAGAACAAGGCCCGGATCCAGACGAGGCAGGTGCTCCGGCTTCGTGAGAAATACAGGGAAGCGATGGAAGAACCCGGACGAGGAGGTATGGATGGAGAAGAGAAACGGTAAGCAGATGCTGATCGGCAGGAAGCTGTATGATGCGATCTGTCAGTTTGATAACAGTCACGAGGCGCGGGAGGAGTACTACCGCATCATGGATACGGAGATCGAGGCCCGGGGCAGGAAGCAGACTGTCCGCGAGCAGGTGCTTCGTGTCTATGCCATGCTGTTCTGCGATGATATGGAAATGGCTGCCGGAAGCCTTGCGGGGCCGGACGAGGTGGAGGCTACGGCGGATCGCCTGTATATCGGCACGGCCAGCTTCGATCCGGAGCATTGGTTTCGCATGAAGTATCATTTTCCTGTGATCGATGATGACAACTATGACCGCTTTGCGGCCCTGGTCATCTCGGATCTTTCGACCGGCCCCCTGCATGAAGCGGTGGTGAACGACGGCGATATGCTTTTGGTGGGGGAGAAGAACCCGTTGCTCCTTACGGAAGAGGAGCGTGAGAACCAGACACTGCGGCCTGTCGGTTTGGAATAGGGGGTGGCGAGTATGAATATTCTCGTGGTAGAAAAAAACAAAGCCATCCTGAAGGAAATGTCGGACATTTTAAAGCGGGAATACCCGAAGGCGAAGGTCCTGGAGTATTCGGACAGTCCGAATGCGCTGGCAGAGGCCAGGCAGACCGAGGTCGACGTGGCATTCCTGAACGCGAAGCTTCCGGAAATGAACGGGCTTCTGCTGGGACGGTATCTGAAGGATCTGTATCCCTCCGTGAACCTGATCATGATGACGCGGGAACGCGCAACGGCCTTTGATGCCATGGCACTCCGCGCCAGCGGATGCATCCTGCTTCCGCCGGAGGACAAATCGGTCCTGCAGGAAATGAAGGAGCTCCGGTATACACCGGGAGAAAAGAAGAAGAGCAGAGTCTTCGTGCAGACCTTCGGGAATTTCGAGCTCTTTGCGGATGGTGTGCCGGTGCCGTTTAAATATTCCAAGACCAAGGAAATCGTAGCGGTGCTGGTAAACAATAAGGGCGTGCAGACCACCAACGGTGAGATCATTGCCTCCCTCTGGGAGGATGACGGAGATCCGAGGGTGAAGACGTCCTATCTCAGCAATCTCCGGCAGGATCTGCAGAATACCCTTTCGGATCTGGGAATGACGGAGATCATCATTAAGCAGCGGGGGAGCATGGCCATCGCCAAGGATAAGGTGGAGTGCGACCTGTATGAGTGGCTGGAGAAGAAAAAGGAGTCGCGGTATCAGTATCTGGGCGACTACATGAATCAGTTCAGCTGGGCGGAATTCGTCCATGCGGAGCTGGACGAGCTCAGCTACGCCGAGGATGATCTGTAGGAGCAGGGACGGTGTAAAATGGGCCGTTTTCTGCGTGTGACATTTGTGTGACACGGCATGTGATAGTATGTGCCTGTCACCTTTAAAAAGTGTTACGGGAAAGGAGGACGCGGTTATGAATAAGGCAGCTGCGTTTCTGAGAGCGACTTATGTGGGACGGTTTTTAGTCCCGCTGGGAATCATACTGATGATCGTGAGTATCTTCGTCTTCCGGGCCGTGGATCATACAAAGGATTTCAAGAAGGTGGAGGCGGTGGTGTCGAAGCTGGAGCCGGCAGAGGCGGAGTATACGGATGACCAGGGACAGTTCCACGAGGCAACGGATACGGTGTATGTAAAATATACCGTTGACGGCAAAGAATATGAAACAAATTACGGTGAGTTCACCGGATTCAAGGTTGGAGATAATAAGACGATCTGCTACAATCCGATGGATCCTACGGAGATCTCATCTCCGGCAGGAATGATCCTTCCGATCGCGATGCTGGCAGGCGGGGCAGTGGCATTTATCGCCGGAGTCATCAGTCTGTTCAGAGCAGCAAAGAAGCAGAAGGCACTGAGGAAGCAAGAGGAGGAATGGGCAAATGGAAAATAAGAAGTATTTTTGTCACCCCACAGGGAAAATGAATCAGGATTTTCAGATGGATGATGAGCAGAAGAATCCTGTATTTGAAGCAAAGGTCCTGAAGAAGGGTATCTTCTCGGCATGGCAGTTCGAATTCGTTAACCATGTCACCAACAGCTCCGAGGTGCATAAGGTGGGCCACACGGTGACCACGGAGGAGCATGTCGGAAGCGGAACGGGTATCATGGGCGGCATCGCAAGCGGTGTGATGGAAATGATGTCCACCCGGTCCTGGTTCAAATATGACGGGACCAAAATCTGGGATTATCTGCATGAGAAGGGCATCCGCATCGAGAGCCATATGGCGAGCGGAAGGCTGGGTATGTCCTATAAGGTTACACTGAAGGGACAGGATCTGGCAACGCTGACCATGTCCATGCCTGAGGGTAAGAAGTCCATCATTTCCGGCAAGTTCTGGTATGATGTTGACATGGCAGGCGATGACCTGGAGCTGACGTTCCTTACGGCTTTTGCCATCGCGCGGACCGAGCAGACGCTCTACAGCTAAGCGGTGAAAAAAGGGGACGCAGCCTACCCCAAAAACCATAGACGCAATCAGCCAGGTATAGCACCTTACGGCGCTTTACCTGGCTGATATACTTCCGGCAATATCAAAGGGGAAGCCTTCGCCTGCATTCCGAGGACTCTGAGGCCGTGATTTGGGAGTGTGACACTCTGTCACATTCTTTGCCCGGCGGGATAATTTATGGTATAATAAGTCATTCATGGAAACATTTTAGGGGGTATCAAATGAACGAACAAAAAAACACTG
>CADBRW010000025.1 GCA_902797155.1 uncultured Lachnospiraceae bacterium | reverse complement strand
CATGTAAGAACAACTGCCACAATTACTATGATAGCACAGATGATTATGGTAGACAGTTCCACAGGAGCACCTCCTTATTTAGTTTTGATTGTACCTAGAGAAAGGTACAACAGAATAATGATATAATTTTTTTTGCGTTATGTCAAGTTACTTAAAAATTTTATGACTGTGTCCATTTCTTCATCAGTTCCTATGGTGATCCTGAGATAATTATCAATTCTCGGCGAATTGAAATACCGGAAATAGATTTTCTCCTTCTTGGCCTTTTCGAAGATCTCCGAAGCCGGGATCGTCCCGTGGGACGCAAATACAAAGTTGGCCGCAGAGGGGATCACGCGGAATCCCATTTCCCTGAGACCGGCTGTAAAACGCTCTCTGGTAGCAACGATCTTCTCTACCGTGGTCCTGAAATACTCCTCGTCCGCAATGGATGCACATCCATACAGGATGGACGGGCGATTCATGGTATAGGAATTGTAGGAATACTTCACTGCCTGAAGGCAGTCGATCAGTTCCTTCTGACCCATGGCATATCCTATCCGGAGCCCGGCCATGGAGCGGGACTTGGAAAATGTCCGGACCACCAGAAGATTATCATATCTGTCGATCAGCGATAGTGCCGAACTGCCCTCGGGCGCAAAATCAATATATGCCTCATCCACGATCACGACCCGGTCCCTGTTCTGCTTTATGATCTCCTCAACGGAGGAAAGGTCCATCAGCCGTGCCGTAGGCGCGTTCGGATTCGGGAAAACCACGCCACCGTTCGGTCCGGTGTAATCCTCCGTACGAATACAGAAATCATCCGTAAGCGGCATCGTCCGATAAGGGATCTTGTACAACTCCGCCCAAACCGGATAAAAGGAATAGGTGATATCCGGGAACAGAATGGGCTGATCGGAATTAAAGAACGTGAGAAACGCCATCCCCAGAACGTCATCACTCCCGACGCCAACAAAGACCTGAGACGGATCTACTCCGTGATAGACGGCAAGTGCATCCACCAGGTCCGTCGCAGCCGGATCCGGATACTTTCTGAGCAGATCAAAATCCTGGACACAGGCCTGCACTTTGGCGGAAGGTCCGTAAGGATTCTCGTTGGTATTCAGCTTGATCACCTTATTCTCCTTCGGCTGTTCACCGGGAACATAAGGATCCACATTTCTTACAAAATCTCTCCAGTTCATTCTTCATCTCCGGTTTCTTATTTCTTCTCAAACTCAATATCTGACTGAACGTAATTATCATCCTTTGCAATGATCTTTCCGTTCTTCCGGTCATATTCACAGACCATATACATGTCATCCTTCGAAAAGGTGACGGAATCTCCGTCAAACTCCACATCCACATCAATAGTCCTTGTGTCGGTATAAGCCGTATCTCCCGTCTTGCTGGCAGGATTTGAATTCATGGTGATCTTCGCCTCATCCCCGTCAATCTCTATCTCCGCATAAAGACCGAATACGGAATAATCATCCCATACGTATATTCCGTCTTTGGAATGAAAGAATCCCAGCTGCCAGAAGGTGATTCCGGCACCGATCAGAAGCACTGCGGCGACGATCACGATGATCATCCCTTTATGAGATTTCTTCTTCACTGCCGGCGGAATTGCACCTGTCTTCTTCGGAGCCGACGTATACTGCACAAGATAAGGGTTGTAGCCAGGAGCACCATATGCCGATGTGTCCTGCTGTGGCTGGCCCTGCGGCGCATAAGGCGATGTCTGCTGCGGTGCGTACTGCGGCGCATCTCCGCCCGGGGTCTCCCAACGCTCAAAAGGATTGCGAAATTGTTCATCCATACTGATTCTCCCAAAAACAGGCGGCTGTATCAGCCGCCTGTCAGAATTAACTTATTTCTTGAATACCATCTCAATACCACTGTAGGAAATGGTAATGGTTCCGGCTGAACTGTCGTAGGTTCCGTCGATGGTCTCTCCTCCGCCGGAGAAGGAAACCGTATTTCCGGAGAACTTCACATCACAGGAGGTCGTCTGACCTGCCATATCAAGTGTTGCGGTACTACCGGAGATCTTAACCTTAAACTTGCTGGTATCCAGACCATAGGTAGACAGCTGATCTTCTGTGATCTCAATACCGTACATCTTAGCGCTGTTCAGCTTGTAGGTACCATCCTGTCCGCCACCACCGAACACACCGAGCACCCACATTACTACGAGTGCGCCGATCACTGCAACGCCGGCGATGATACCGATGATAAGACCTGTATGAGACTTCTTGGGTGCTACCGGTGCAGCTACTGCCGGTGCTCCTGCCTGAGCATACGGATCATAGGCACCTGCGCCCTGATTCGGATCATATCCGCCATAGCTCGGAGCTGCCTGGCCTGCCGGATCCGCCCCAAACGGATTTGCCTGAGCCGCACCATTCGTAGGATATCCGCCCTGTGCTGCGTCTGCAGCCGGTGCGGGTGCTCCACATACCGGACACGTAGCTGCGCCTGCAGGGATTTCTGCTCCACACACATTACAATTCATCTTTTTTCCTCCATCCTTTACGAAAATGAATAATTCAACATTTTCACTATATCATAAAACATTTCAGATTTCACTCTTTTTTTGAAACTAATTCCGTCCGACGGTTTATTCCGTCTTTTTCAGGACATAACTCCGGTTCTCAGACCCGCTGCCGGCCCCGTCACTCTTAAAGATCATCTCCACTCCACTGTAGGAAATGGTAAGAGTTCCTTCATCCTTATTATAGGTTCCGCTGATAGACTCTCCGCCGGAATAAAAAGTAAGAGAATCTCCCGACTGGCTTACATCACAGGACGATGATGTACCTCCCATATCCAGCGTTGCCTTATCTCCTGTGATCTTTATAGTATACTTATTGGTATCCAGACCATAGGTGGCCAGTTGATCCTGTGTCAGTTCGAGTCCGTACATTTTCGCAGCGTAGATCTTATATGTGCCATCAGCCGAACTGGACAGAACCTCTGCCTCCACCAGCGCTTCTCGGGTAAAGGTCACGGTCTTTTCGCTCTTATCATAGGTTCCCCGGAGCGTGGTTCCGTTGCTCTCAACCCTGACCGTACTGTCTTCAAAGGTCACCGTACAGCCTGTGCTTTTATCCGTCCCGGCCTGTTTCAGCGAAAATGTTCCGTTTTCCCCGTCAACCACAAGGGTCATATCAAACTCGTCCGAGCCGCCCTCAAGCTTATAGGTCCCGTTTTTTGATGAAAAAACGTCGAATACAAAAATCAGAAGGACTGCTGCCGTTATGACCAGCACCCCACTGATGATCCCTATGATCAGACCAAGATGGGACTTCTTCTTTGCCTTCGGTGGCGCCGGAGCCACCGGAGAAGACCCGTAATTCTGCCCGGGCATATAACCCTGCTGCGGATCTGCGCCATAACCCGGCTCAGGTATCGCTCCGTAACCCCGCTGTGGTGCTGCTCCGTAGCCCTGCTCGGGCACTGCCCCGTAGTTCTGCTGTGGTGCTGCCCCATAGTTCTGCTGCGGTGCTGCTCCGTAGGTCTGCTGCGGTGCTGCCCCGTAGGTCTGCTGCGGTGCTGCCCCGTAGGTCTGCTGTGGTGCTGCCCCATAGTTCTGCCGCGGTGCTGCCCCGTAGGTCGGTTCAGATACTGCCCCGTAACCCTGCTGCGGCGTTGCCCCGTAGTTCTGCTGTGGTGCTGCGCCATACCCCTGCTGTCCCATCGATGAAGAAGCGTTTTCTGCTATATATCCACAGACTGCACAGACATTAAAGCCTGCAGATATCTCATTTCCACACTGCGGACACCTCATAACTCACCCTCCTCTTATCGTACGTATGAGATCAGAAGAGATCTTTGATCTTATCAAGTCCTCCACTCAATGCATCACCAGCCAGTTTGGTCTTGATGCCTGCGATCGCGCCATTGATCACATCATCCGGAAGGTCTACCCCCGCAACCTTCTCGATGGCCTTTGTGGGGTTCTCGGAGAACTCCTGCTTCAGGTTTTCATCCTTTGTTACCTTGTCAACGATCTCCTTGATCTTCTCCTTGATATCCATAAGCTCCTCCTTTTTACGTCCCTTCGGACATTTTTATAGAAAGGCGCACAACGGCGCAGCCTTCGTTCCATTTTAACATAATCAGATAAAGTTTGCAAAAATCATGGCACCTACCACAGTAAGCAGTCCGGACACCACGATGGACAGACTGCTCATGGCCCCTTCCACATCGCCGATCTCCATAGCCTTGGCCGTACCAAGCGCATGGGAAGAGGATCCGATGGCGATCCCGACCGCGATCGGTTCCCTGATCCTAAACAGCTTACATACCAGCTCGGCAAAGATATTCCCGATGATACCTGTAATGATGATCACCGCAACCGTGATCGCCACATATCCCCCAAGCTCCTCCGACACGCCCATTCCGATGGCTGTCGTAATGGACTTCGGAAGAAATGTAACGTACTCGGCATGATTCAGCCGGAATACCAGCGCGAACAGAAGCACACTCACCATACTGGAAAGCACGCCTGTGAAGATTCCTGCGAACACCGCTTTCCAGTTTTTCTTCAGAAGCTCGATCTGTTCGTACAGAGGTATGGCCAGACTGACCGTTGCGGGTGTCAGCAGATAGCTGAGATACTTTGCGCTTCCCTCATAGGTCTCATAGTCGATATCCAGCCAGAGCAGCACGCCCATGGTCAGCAGAATGGCGATGAGCAGAGGATTGAATATGGAAAGCTTTGTCTTCTTACGCAGAAAGACTCCGATCCCGTAGGAGAAAAGGCTGATGAACACACCGAAGAATACGGTATGCTGAAAGAATTCCTTCATTCGGTCTCCCCTCCTTTCCCGACTGTATCCGTCACATTTTCAAGGGAGCCTTCTGTATAGGAAACCTCCGTCCCGGTCTCTGTTCCTGCATCTGTATCCGCCGTATCCGTGCTCTGCTCATTTCCGTCGCCCTTGTGGCTCTTACGGATCACTGCCTGGGTAACCCTGCCGGACAGGATCATTACGATAAATGTGGTGGCAAACATGATCAGAGTGTATGTGAGCCAATTGGGTTTCAGTATCCCCCAGGCCTCGATCAGTCCCACTGCTGCCGGAATGAACATCACCGGCATGATCTCGATCAGGAACCGACCTGCCTCTCTTACGGCTGACAGGGGAATGATATGCAGCTCCAGCGCAAGGAACATGAGCAGGATCCCGTAGATGCTGGCCGGAATCGGCAGCGGGATCAGGTAGTTCAGGATCTCCCCCAAAAAGGAGACGAACAAAATGATTAAAAACTGTTTTAAATACTTCATCCGATCACTCCAACAGTCCGTATTTATCCTTCAGTTCCAAAATGCGAAGTACGCTTTCATCTATTCTGGCTTCCTGAATGCGTCCGCTGCGGACCGCTTCCAGAAGGCCGTCATACGCCAGAATGTAATCCGGCGGCATCAGCACAATATCCGCACCGGCTTCGATGGTCATAATAGCCGCTTCGGCAGATGTGTAATTCTCGTAGATAGCGCCCATTTCCATGGAATCCGTAACAACGACGCCGTTAAAGCCAAGCTCGTTTCGAAGCTTTCCTGTGATCATGGTCCTGGAAAGGGACGCCGGCACTCCGTCGTGGGTCACTTCCTCTGCGGAAATATGTGCAACCATGATCATATCCGTTCCGGCCTCCATAGCCTTCTTAAACGGAATGATCTCGCATTCCAAAAGCTCCTGCCAGTTCTTCGTAACATACACGGCAGAATTATGGGTATCTCCCCTGGTATCTCCATGACCGGGGAAATGCTTGGTTGCGGTAATGATTCCTGTCTGCTGGAAGCCTTTGATCTCCGAGGCCACCAGATTTCCCACCTTCTCCGGATCCTTTCCGAAGGCACGGGAACCGATGACACGGTTGGAGGGATTGGTATTCAGGTCCGCAACCGGAGCAAAATCACAGTTGAAGCCATACTCCTTCAGATATGTCCCGATGTACTGACCGCGCACAAACGCTTCATTTTCATCGCCGACATGGGATGCCGTGGGAAGATCCGGGATACCGAAGCTCTTCTTTCCCGAGATCCGGGCCACCGCCCCGCCTTCCTCATCAACCGCAACAAAAAGCGGAATACCGCTTTCCTTCTGCATGTCCGCGATCAGCTGTGTGGTCTGTTCCGGTGTTGCTATATTCGGAGAGAACAGAAGGATCCCCCCGGGTGCGTAGTGCTTCAGATTCTTCCGGAAGGTATCGTTCATCACCACGGTACCGCCCGTCTTCTTCACGCCTTCATAGGTGTACTGTGCATAATCCGGATCGATGGCTTCCGGCGGAACGATAAACATCTGTCCCACCTTCTCCTCAAGGGTCATTTCGGCAAGAACCTTCTCGGCTCTGGAACGGATCACCACGTCCTTCGGAGACATGAGATCCGTTTCCGAACTGAGATAAAGGATCGGATCCTCACTCAGCTCCGGTGCCATCAGCACCTTCTCTTTTCCTATAAGAATAACCGCAATGAGCAGAATGGGAAGCACAATGAACTTTAATTTTTTTAAGAATGTTCCTCTTGGCTTTGGAGCACTTTCAGGAACGGCCGGAACGCGGACGGCACTGCCGCCACCTCCTCCGGTGTATCTCTGCGGAACCATGTTATTCCTCCGATGCTGTCTAATCTGTCAGGCTGTTCATCACAAAGGATGAAATACGCAGTCATATGCCATTCCACATGACTGAAAATGTGGGTATACGGCAGTTCCATCCAGGGTGCCGTAGGATGCAGGCCCCAGTCCTCCGTCTGCCGCACTGCCTCATCCACTGAGAGCTTCCCTTCTATGTTCGGGAACTCCCAAAGCCCGGCCAGAAGCCCATTCTGCGGGCGCTTATGCAAAGCAAAACGATCTCCTGCAATGAGCACAAATACCGTTCGCTCTTCCTCTCTCCGGCGCTTCTTCTCTGCCCGGACCGGATAGTCGTCCGTCACGGAATTACATCCGGCAAAGCATCTGTCTCTCAACGGACATCCGTCACATAGCGGAGGGCCGTTAGGTACACAGACCGTTGCCCCCAGTTCCATCCAGGCCTGGGTCAGCTTTCCCCGGTCAGCGGCCGGAAGTGATGTATACAGCGGGATCATTTTCTCCCGTACAGCCTTTTTTGTCGCCTCCTGATCAACACAGGAAGCATCTCCCATAAAGCGCGTATAGACACGAAGCACATTTCCGTCCACTGCCGGTGTGGGTTCCCCGAAGCATATGGATGCGATTGCCCCTGCGGTATAGCTTCCGATCCCCGGAAGGGACAGGATCTCCTCATACCGCTTCGGAAACACTCCGTCATATCTGTCACAGAGGACTGCTGCCGCTTTCTTCAGATTCCGGGCCCTGTTGTAATATCCCAGGCCTTCCCATAGCTTCAGAAGCTTCTCTTCTTCCACCTCCGCCAGGGAACGGATATCCGGCAGCTCACGAAGGAACCGTTCGTAGTATCCGATCACCGCCGCCACTCTGGTCTGCTGGAGCATGATCTCCGACAGCCAGATATGGTACGGATCCCGGTCTCTTCTCCAGGGAAGGTCCCTATGAGCCGCGTCATACCAGAGAAGTAGACTTTTCACGGCATCCGCCTCGGATTCAATTGTAGTCTTACGCACTTTCATCCAAACCATTATAACAAATACCGTCCTTCATTTCACCCATACTTTTTTTAATTTTCTACTACATATTTTCTCCCATAAGTGTTATAATACTATGGATTGTGTGAGCAGCCGCTGCCACACAGTCGTCTATACTATTTGGAGGAACAAAAATATGGCGCAAAGAACAGATATTCACAAAGTACTAATCATCGGTTCAGGTCCGATCGTCATCGGTCAGGCCTGTGAGTTTGATTACTCCGGAACGCAGGCGTGCAAGGCACTTCGCAGCCTGGGTTATGAAATCGTACTCGTTAACTCCAATCCGGCTACCATCATGACGGACCCGGAAATGGCTGATGTTACTTATATTGAGCCGTTAAATGTAAAGCGGCTGGAGGCAATCATTGCCAAAGAACGTCCCGACGCACTCCTCCCGAACCTGGGTGGCCAGTCAGGACTTAATCTTTGCTCCGAGCTTGCCGAGGCGGGAGTCCTTGAAAAATACGGCGTACAGGTCATCGGCGTACAGGTAGATGCCATTGAGCGCGGTGAGGACCGTATCGAGTTCAAGAACACCATGAATGCTCTCGGCATCGAGGTAGCACGTTCCGAGGTTGCCTACTCCGTTGAAGAAGCACTGAAGATCGCCGATGAGCTGGGATATCCGGTGGTTCTGCGTCCCGCTTACACCATGGGCGGTGCCGGCGGCGGTCTGGTATACAATAAGGAAGAGCTTGCCACTGTCTGCGCCCGCGGACTGAAGGCTTCCCTGGTAGGACAGGTCCTGGTTGAGGAATCCGTTACCGGCTGGGAAGAGCTGGAGCTGGAGGTTGTCCGCGACAAGGACAACAATATGATCACTGTCTGCTTCATCGAAAATGTTGATCCGATGGGCATTCATACGGGCGATTCCTTCTGTACCGCTCCGATGCTCACCATTTCCGAGGATGTTCAGAAGCGTCTTCAGGAGCAGGCTTACAAGATCGTCGAGTCTATCCAGGTGATCGGTGGAACCAATGTTCAGTTTGCGCACGATCCGAAGTCAGACCGTATCATCGTTATCGAGATCAACCCCCGTACCTCACGTTCCTCTGCTCTTGCAAGTAAGGCTACCGGTTTCCCGATCGCGCTTGTCTCCTCAAAGCTTGCTTCAGGACTTACCCTGGCAGACATCCCCTGCGGAAAGTACGGAACACTGGACAAGTATCATCCGGACGGCGATTATGTCGTAGTCAAGTTTGCGCGCTGGGCATTTGAGAAGTTCAAGGGCGTTGACGATAAGCTTGGAACACAGATGAGAGCCGTTGGCGAGGTTATGTCCATCGGTAAGAATTATAAGGAAGCCTTCCAGAAGGCTGTACGTTCCCTGGAGAAGGGCCGTTACGGACTGGGCCATGTGAAAAACTTCAACAGCCTTACGAAAGAAGAGCTGCTGCAGAAGCTGGTAACGCCCAATTCCGAGCGGCATTT
>CADBRW010000024.1 GCA_902797155.1 uncultured Lachnospiraceae bacterium | reverse complement strand
GACGGTGTCATGCGGACCAAGTGGCTGAAGCAGGGGAAGACATGGTACTATCTGGGAACCGGCGGAGCCATGCAGACCAAGTGGAAGAAGGTGGGTAAGGCCTGGTACTTCTTCGGAACCGACGGAGCCATGAGGTCCGGCTGGAAGAAGGTCGGAGGAAAATGGTATTACTTCGCAGGCGGAGCCATGAAGACCGGCTGGCTGAAGTCGGGAAAGACCTGGTACTATTTCAATAAGGACGGAGAAATGGTGACGGGATCTGTGACGCTGAAGGGAAAGCAGTACCGGTTTGATTCTTCGGGAGCCTGCCTGAACCCTTGAGTTTAAACTGCAGATATGATAGAATCAAAAGTCGATATTCTAGGAAAGATCCGGAGGACATAACATGAAGAAATTCGGCTATCTGTTCCGCGTTCTGAAGGGCGGAAGCTTCAAGCGTTTCAAGGATGTGGTGAACCGTACTCATGAAAAATGCGGACAGAACCGCGTAAAGACCGTGCTGGACATGCTGTGGTGCTTCGTCCGTTACGGCGCAGGCGTACATGACTATCTGATCTTCGCTTTTTATGACATGAACGGAAGACAGAGAGATACCTACATCACCCGCCTCCGCAACAAGCGGATGCTGGAGATGGTGAATGACGAGTCCAAGTCCTATATCTTCAATCGGAAGGACGTTTTCAACAAGCTTTACAAGGACTTCCTTCACCGGGATTTCCTCTGCGTTGAGGACATGACGCCCGAGAACTTTGCAGAGTTCATGAAGGACAAGGATGTGATCTTCGCGAAGCCCTCCACCAGCGAGAGCGGGAAGGGCATCGAAAAACTGAAGAAGGCGGATTTTGCGTCCGTTCAGGCGATGTATGACTATATCCGCCAGCCGGAGAAGGATTTCGGCGTGCTGGAGGAGGAGATTAAGCAGCATCATGATCTGAACACGCTGTACCCGCATTCCATCAACACCTACCGTATCGTGACCCTGCTGGTGGACGGTAAGGCACACTATGTTTACGGTGTGGCGAAGATGGGAAATGACGGCAAGTTCGTGGACAATCTGGAGAACGGAGGCCTGGGCTGTCCCATCGATCCGAAGACAGGGAAAATGTGCGGCGTGGCCCACACTTCTCCGCTGATCAATTACGACACCCATCCCTATACGGGCGTGAAGCTCATCGGCTACCAGCTGCCCTATGTGCGTGAGGCCATCCGCCTCTGCCTGAAGGCTGCACACGTGGTTCCCGAGGTTGGATACGTGGGCTGGGATGTGGCAGTTACCGAAGACGGACCCATCCTGGTAGAAGGCAACAACTATTCCGGTTACGATTTCTGGCAGCTGCCGGAATGGACACCGAACAAGAGAGGACTGTATCCCTATTTCCGTAAGAAGATCAAGGGTTACAAATAGCAGACATTATACAGAGAGGAATTCAGAATGGAAAGAAGATTTTTTACATCGGAGTCGGTGACGGAAGGACATCCCGATAAGATATGCGATCAGATCTCGGATGCGATCCTGGATGCCCTGATCGAGCAGGACCCCAACAGCCGTGTGGCCTGCGAAACCTGTGCAACTACAGGACTGGTGATGGTCATGGGTGAGATCACTACTCAGGCGTATGTTGATATTCAGAAGATCGTCCGTGAGACGGTACGTGAGATCGGTTATGACCGCGCTAAGTACGGCTTTGACTGTGATACCTGCGGTGTCATCACCTCCATCGATGAGCAGTCTTCAGATATCGCCATGGGCGTTGATAAGGCTCTGGAGGCGAAGGAGAATCAGATGTCCGATGAGGAGATCGAGGCCATCGGTGCGGGAGACCAGGGACTGATGTTCGGCTATGCTACCACGGAGACGCCGGAGCTGATGCCGTATCCCATTTCCATGGCACACAAGCTGGCACTGCAGCTGACCAAGGTCCGGAAGGACGGGACGCTCTCGTATCTCCGCCCGGACGGCAAGACTCAGGTGACGGTGGAATACGATGAGGAAGGTCATCCCTTCCGTATCGATACCGTGGTTCTTTCTACCCAGCACGGGGAGGAAGTGACGCAGGAGCAGATCCACGAGGATATTAAGAAATATGTCTTTGATCCCATCCTCCCGAAGGAGATGCTGGATGAGAATACCAGATATTTTATCAATCCGACAGGCCGGTTTGTTATCGGCGGACCCCAGGGTGATTCCGGACTTACCGGACGGAAGATCATCGTGGATACCTACGGCGGATATGCGCGTCACGGCGGCGGAGCATTTTCCGGAAAGGATCCCACCAAGGTAGACCGCTCTGCCTGCTATGCTGCCCGCTATGTGGCAAAGAACATCGTTGCGGCAGGGCTTGCAGAGAAATGTGAGATCCAGCTTTCCTACGCCATCGGTGTGGCAAGACCCACCTCTGTCATGGTAGATACCTTCGGAACCGGTAAGCTGTCCGACCAGAAGCTGACCGAGATCGTGCGTGAGAATTTCGACCTGCGTCCGGCCGGCATTATCAAGATGCTGGACCTGCGCCGTCCGATCTACAAGCAGACCGCGGCCTACGGACATTTTGGACGTACCGACATCGACGTTCCGTGGGAGAAGACGGATATGGCAGAGAAGCTGAAGACTTATCTGAACGATTAAATGAAGGAGACAGTATCACTGGCATGAACATTACATGGAACAGGATGCTGTCTCCTTTTTTTCACAGGGGAGAAGACATATGATCCGTATTCTGATAGTAGAGGATGAAGATCCAAAGCCGGGTGGGAGAAGGGACGACGGTGGAGGTGTTCGTTCCATAATCGGGCTGTGCTGTCTGAAGTATGTACGGGCCTATGTTGTTTAGAGATCCCGAGAGTATATCATTATAATACGAGGAGGTTTTTTATGAAGCTGGAGACGATATTTGACAGGGGAATAAAGTTTCATCACTATTGCAATACGGCATATCCGTTAAGACCCAATTCACTGTCACAGTACGAATTGCATGATAATGATGAGATCTATAGTGTTGTAAAGAAGAATATTGAGGAGCAGGATGAATTATGTCTGTATGTGCATGTACCGTTTTGTCAGGCAAGATGTAAGTTCTGCGAGTATGTAGTCCTTGATAAGCCTGAAGATGGTGATGCAGAGAATTATGTGGAACATCTGTTAAAAGAAATTGAGATGTACAGAAACATCATCAAGGACAAAAAAATAGTCGGATATGATCTGGGCGGTGGTACACCATCCTATCTGTCGGTTGAAAATCTTACAAAAATAACTGATGCAATTAAGAGATTTAACCTTGAAGATGATATATATCTCAGTGTGGAGACGACTCCGTTGATCGCGGCAAATGATCCTGAAAAGATAAAAGCCATCAGAGAGCTTGGCTATAACAGAATATCTATGGGATTTCAGACTGTTTCCGAGAAGCTGCTTGAATCACTGGGGAGAGAAGGATCAAAGTCTATCTATGAAAAGGCAGTTGAAAATGTGAGAAAGGCCGGGTTTGACAGACTGAATATCGATCTGATGTATGGATTTCTGAATCAAACGGATGAAGATTTTGCCAATACGATCAAGTATACGATTGCCCTTAATCCGGAATTTATAACGTTGTATCGTAACAGATATAAAGGAACCAAACTGGAGGCTGAATCTCAGGGGGTAACGCTTTATAAGGTCAACAGACAGTATAGTATTGCTTATAATCTGCTGAAAGAATCGGGTTATATTGCCAATAACGGAAAGAACACATTCAGTAAAATCCCCGGTGATCTGGGAACCTCCTCATATCTTACAAAACGAGTGGTCAATGCGACCTCTTATATAGGCTTTGGACTTGGAGCACAGTCCTTCTGTGGAAATTACCTGGCCTATAATCTTGGGTGTGCAGACCATAAGCTTAATAAGTACTTTGAGGCAATCGATAATGGTATATTGCCTATAAATGATATTGCTGATATGCCGGCTGAAGAGGTTCGTGCCAAAGCATTGTCTGTTATGTTCTATTTTGGATTCATTTCCATGAAGGCGTATAAAGCCAGGTTTAATGAAGACTTTAAGGATGTTTATGCTCCGCAGATCGAGTTTTTACAAAAAAGACAACTGATGAATTATATAGATGAAGATACATTTATGCTTACCGATTATGGCGCATCACATCTTTATGGAATCATACCGCTCTTTTATAGTGAGAGAAGTATAAATGAAATGTTTGCCATGTCAGAAAGATGGTTAAATGATAAGAAGGGCGAAGAAATATATCTTGAAAAATATGACCGAAATTCATTTGACGCACCTTCCGTTGCAGTTGATCTTGTAGTGCTGAATAGGGAACAGTCGAAAATACTCCTGATCACACGGGCGGCACATCCTTATGTGAATTGTCTTGCGCTTCCCGGCGGTTTCTATCAGAACAGTGATGAAACAATTGAGAGTGCCGCAAGCAGGGAACTGATCGAAGAAACATCCGTATCCGTCAATATTACGGAGTCTGATCTGATCAAGATAACATCAACCAAGGGAAGGGACCCAAGGGGATGGATAATCAGTGCGGCATATAAGGTTGTGTTAAATGATGAGGAGGTAAGGCCTTTAGCTGATACAGATGCACTTCATGCAGACTGGTATGATATTGCATCATTGGAAAAGGATAAACTGGCCTTTGATCATTATGACATTATTCAATATGCGATGAAAGATCGCGCGTAATAATGACGTGCATTGATCTGTAATTTACATCTTGTTTACAAAAACAGGAATACTTGCTGACAGGCTTCGATGTATGCTCTGTTCATAGGATGCCGAAGATACGGCGATGAAAGAGTATACGGAGGTAGAGGCATGAATCGAAAGAATCGGAACAGAAAAGAATACAGAGGTAAGGGCAGGGCGTGTGTCATTTCCATGCTGTGTCTGTCACTGATGGCGGCGTCTCTTTCCGGATGCGGAAAGGATGCCGGGAATACGGAGACTCCTTCTACGGAACGGGCGCCCATCGATTCAAGAAAGACGGTGAGGAATCTGGTGGATCAGGCGGAGAACGGGGCGTATTCCGGCAAGGCGTACGGCAGCACGGAGGAACCGAAGCAGACGGACTATACCACTGACGACGCGAAGGCCGAGGATGGTAAGGCCTCTGACACGAAGGAGATCGATCATTTCGAGACGAAGCTGGAGAGTGAAAACGGCCTTATGAAGGTGGAGGTGGATGCACCGGTGCGGGTGTCAGAGTGTGATGCCTACCCCATCCTTTCGGTGACCCGGAGCTCTATCGACAATGAGCTTCTGAAGAAGACGAAGCAGGTGCTGCTTGGCGATGCGCAGCTGTACGACGGGGTCCGGCTGTACGAGCCCTATATCGAGGAAAGTCTGGCCAAGGGGGAAAAACCTGATCCGGCATGGGATCTTAGTGGAAGAGTGCCCTATGCCGAGATCGGAAAGTATCCGGTGGACACGGAGCTGGTGAG
>CADBRW010000023.1 GCA_902797155.1 uncultured Lachnospiraceae bacterium | reverse complement strand
TGATGACGCGGCGGGCGAGGCATTTGACAAGGTGGCCCGGGCCATCGGGCTGGGCTATCCCGGCGGACCGAAGGTGGACAAGCTGGCGAGGGAGGGAGATCCCCACGCCATCGAATTCCCTCGGGCGGTGATCGAAGGAGCTCCCTACGACTTCTCCTTCAGCGGCCTTAAATCCGCAGTGCTGAACTACCTGAACGGCTGTGAAATGAAGCACATTCCGTATAACAAGGCAGACGTTGCGGCTTCCTTCCAGCAGGCGGTGATTGACGTGCTGGCGGACCGGTCCGTGAAGGCGGCGAAGGACCATGGAGTGAAGACCCTGGCTCTGGCCGGCGGTGTTGCAGCGAATACGGGACTCCGTACAGCCATGGAAGAGCGGGCGGCAGCGGAAGGGATTGACTTCGTGTGTCCGTCATTTATCTTCTGTACAGATAACGGCGCCATGATCGGAGCCGCAGGATACATAGATTACATGCGTGGAATCCGGGACGACCTGTCGCTGAATGCGATACCGGGACTTCCCATCGGAGCGAGGTAGTGCAAAACCGGGGACGGAGGTGAAAAACCGGGGACGGTTCTGGACAGTCCGGAACCGTCCCCGATTTTTCATATCAGCTAGGTAAAGCGCCGTAAGGTGCTATACCTAGCTGATTGCGTCTATGGTTTTTTCAAAAAAAGTGAACCATTCTTTCAGACATGAAAATATATAAGTGAAACCGATGTTGCGCAGCACATTTCAAGGTCCCGTCGAAAGCGTACGGCTTTCGGGGAACTATGATCAGGAGGATGCGGGAGAATCCCGCGACAGGACATGGCAGAACTTGAACAGTATATAAATGAATACGGGAAAGCGGTTTACTCCTACTGCGTATATCTTACCGGAGACCGGGATGCGGCGGACGACCTGTACCAGCAGACTTTTCTCACGGCGTTTGAGAAGGAACGTGCCGGAAAGGGAATCGACGGAGACCGGAATCCGAAGAGCTACCTGCTGACGGTTGCCACGAATCTGTGGAACAACCAACGGCGGAAATATCTGTGGCGCCGCAGGAAGGTGGATGTGGACTGCTTCCGGGATGTCTCCGAAATGGAACTCCCCGAGGAGGGGCTCTCCGTAGAGGACGCATCGATCAAAAATGAGAGGCTGCAGGAGGTCCGTCGCGCGGTGCAGAGTCTGCCGGATAAATACCGGGTCGTCACCCTGATGTTCTATATGGAGGAGCTGTCGATGGAAGAAATCGGCGAGGCGCTCTCGATCCCTGCGGGGACCGTAAAGAGCCGGCTCCACAAAGCGAAGAGCATGCTGCAGAACAGGCTGAAGGATCTGCAGTAGATCATGCCCTTCATCCAGTGAAAGGAAGGTTCGATATGAGTAAGATTCACGATATAAATGAAACGAAGAAAAGTACAACAGAGAGCACCGTTGAAACCAGGGAGATGGACAAGGTTCTCTCCGAGGCGCTGCGCCCCACATTTTCACCCTCCCCGGAGCTGAACCGTCAGCTCCTTTCGGGAGAGGCGAAGAGTGACGGTAGCCGTCAGAAGGCAGCACTTAAGAAAATGTATCTGCTGCCAAAAGTTGCGGCTGTAGTTCTTGCGGTTCTCTGTGTCGGAGGTGCAGGGGTATATGCGGCAACAAAGCTTCTGACGCCGACAGTTACGGAGCATGCGGTTTCCGTTGGGAATACGGAGTATGTGGATGACGAAGCGATTGCCAGGCCGGAAGAGCCGGTGACCACAAAGCAGATCTCCAGTGAGCAGGGAACGGCGGATACACCCTGGACATCCAAAACCGTCAGCGAAGTGAACGGATATGTTTCCACGGTGTGCACCTATGATTCCTATGAGAAGGCCATGAAGGACGCAGGACTTGGAGTGAAGTTCAGCAAGGAGTACGAGCCCTCTTCTTCGGACAGCATTGTCTATAACGTTACAGAGGGGAATGGCTATAAGTCGGTGGATATTTCCGGCGGCTTCAACTATCAGGAGGGAAGCTTTATCGCAATGCAGAG
>CADBRW010000022.1 GCA_902797155.1 uncultured Lachnospiraceae bacterium | reverse complement strand
TTCCTTCCCGATCATATGTCCTAAAGTATCCTGTGTCTCACAAAACGCAAACGGCACATGATAGTAAGTACATTTATCCTGAATTCTTTTTTTGGTATTCGCTGAAGCATTCTCTGCGATGATCACAAATACGGCCGTTCCGCCCTGAACCGCTTTCTCAGTCAGAAACCCACCGCTTGTCACCGCACCGGCTCTCGCCGCCAGCCCCAGCAGAGATATACGACGATCTGTCACTTCTTCTCCTAACTCAATTCCTCAAATATCTCCTGTGTGATGAGACGTTTCTTCTTCGCAAGCTCCCAACATGAGGGATCCTTGCAGAGATATGCTCCCCGTCCGTTCTTACGTCCGGTCTGATCCACCTCAGCCTCTCCCTCATTTGTCACGATCCGGATCAGCTCCTGCTTCGGTTTGGACGTTCCGCAGGCCACACACCGACGCATGGGAATCTTCTTATTCTTCATCCTCAGTCTCCCCGGATTCTCCGGCTGCTTCCTCTGTCTCTTCAGCAGCGTCCGCTTCCTCTGTATCCTCGGTTGCTTCCGCTTCCTCAGCAGCTTCTACAGCCTCTACGTCCTCTGCAGACTCTTCGACATATTCGCCGTCTGCCTCTGCATCCTCGGAGTATTCCTCATCATCGTAATACTCTTCATACTCTTCTTCGCCGTAGTTCTCAGCGTAGTATGCATCCATATCCATCTCGGCAGCCTGGGTCTCACTCTTGATATCGATCTTGAATCCGGTCAGACGTGCTGCAAGACGTGCATTCTGACCCTCTTTACCGATAGCCAGTGAAAGCTGATAATCCGGAACGACCACCAATGCAGACTTTCCGTCCGGTCCGATGGTAACCGAAACGACCTTGGACGGTGAAAGCGCATGCTCGATAAAGACTGCCGGATCCGGATCCCACTCGATGATATCGATCTTCTCACCATAGAGGTCATCTACGATCGCATTGACTCTGGCACCGTTCATTCCGACACAGGAACCGACTGCATCTACATTTTCATCGTGAGAGTACACCGCGATCTTGGAACGGGAACCGGCTTCACGTGAGATGCTCTTGATCTCTACGATTCCGTCAGCGATCTCCGTAACCTCTCTTTCAAAGAGACGCTTCACAAGATCCGGGTGGGTTCTGGAGACCACGATACGGAAGCCCTTCTGGCTCTTCTTTACTTCAACCACATAGAGCTTGATCCTGTCTCCTCTCCGGTAATACTCACCGGGGATCATTTCCTTCTCATTTAACAGGGTATCTGTGCGGTCATCCAGGCTCACGCTCAGGTTGTTCCCTACGTAACGCTGAACCACACCGGTAATGATATCCTTTTCCTTGTTTACAAAATGGGAAAAGACTGCATCCCTCTCGCCTTCCTTGATGGCCTGAACGATGATACCGCGGGCCTTCTGAGCTGCGATACGGCCAAAATCACGGGTTGTGATCTCGATGGGCACCTCATCATCCAGATTGTAATTCGGATCGATCTGACGAGCCTGTTCCAATGTCATCTCGGAACGGCTGTCATACACTTCCTCCACTACCAGCTTCTTTGCGAACACCTTGATCTCACCGGTCTCACGGTCCATATGAACCGAGCACTCGGTATCCTTACCGAAATCCTTCTCGCAAGCCGAATTGAGGGACTTCTCAATGGCCTCCATGATAAGGTCCTTGCTGATTCCCTTTTCCTTCTCGAGCTGATCCAGCGCTTCAATGATCTCCTGCATTTGTCTTTTCCTCCTTAATCTATGGACAAATCATTAATCCTCTTTCTCAACATAGCAAAGGCGCGCCTTTGCAAGATTACTTCTGTCTATCTCAATGCTGTTACCATCCTGCTCAATGGTTATCCTGTCATCATCACCGTAGGTAAGGACCGCCTCAAATTCCTTCCTCCCGTCTACCGGCTGATAGGTCTTTACCTCGATCAGCTTTCCGATGCTGCGGGTGAAATCCACAGTCTTCTTCAACGGACGCGTGAGCCCCGGGGAGCTGACCTCCAGAATGTAGGCATCCGGAATGAAATCCTCTTCGTCCATCCGGCTTTCCAATGCTCTGGAAACCGCAACACAGTCATCGATACTCACACCCTCCGGCTTATCGATGTAGGCACGAAGGTACATATCCTTTCCTTCCTTCACGTATTCCACATCCCAAAGTTCAAGTTTCTGTTCCTCCAGAATGGGAAGGATCAGTTCCTTCGTTCTTTCTTCGATCTCTGATTTCTTCACTGCAAATCCCCTTTACTATAAACAAGAGTGGGTCCGGAACCGAACCCACTCAAGTAAGAATGATTTATGCTGGTATTATATTAACATAACTTCAGAAAAATGCAAGCATTATTTTACAGAAACTCCATTAATTATTGACATCCGTCACCTTCAGCTTCTTCACCTTCCGAAATACCAGGAAATCGATCACCGAAGCAAAGACAGCCTCCAACAGAACAGCGATCACCCAGCTGTCCGGCTGGAACGCCCGGTCCAACATGGTATCCGGCTGTTCGATCATTCCCACGACAAGCCTGGAAATGAATGCTCCCAGTAATACGGCAATGATAAAACCGAGAATCGCCGTCGTCAGTGTCTCGCGGATGAGATACCCGATACACTGCCTTACACTGAAGCCATTCACACGCATGATGGTAAGCTCCTTCCATCTCCTGCTGATAAAGATATTCGTGAGATTCGCCAGGACGAAGATGCTCATGAAGATTGCCATTCCTGTCAGAAGATAGACAACGGTGTTGTAGGAATTGATGATCTCCTTATAATCATCCTTCAGCTTCTCCGCCGTGTCATACGCAAGGCCCGGCAGGATCCCGTCCAGCCTGCTTTTCAGGTCTTCAGGACTTGCTCCGTTCAGACGTACGAAGAATACATTATCAGTTGCTTCCAGACCGAACAGCTTGTAGTATCCCTCTCTGGACATGATCACAGCACGGCCCACGTGATTGGTATACACGCCCTTTACAGTGACAGTATGCTCCTTCAGCTTATGATCATATAGCTTGTAGGTATCTCCCTCCTTCAGCCCCCTGGTTTCATAGAGACGGTTCTGAATCAGTACTCCATCATCCGGAATGGTCATCTCTTCTCCGGTATCCCAATCCAAAACGTGGTAGAAATCACCTACGATGTCCTGATCCATCACCTGAATATAGGTATACTCCTGAAGATCATTGTCACGGTAAATGGTACCGATCTCAGCTATCGATCTGTAGCTTACCCCCAACTCCTTCATGGCCTGCTCCATCTTCTCCACGGAAGCATCCGTCGCCTTGGCGCCGTAGGTAACCTTTACATCATAACCCCAAACCCGTTCGGCTTCCTGATCGATCATACCGCTGAATGCCTTCTTCAGATTGAAGCCCACACCGATCAGTCCGCAGCTGACAGCGATGATCAGTGTAGTGATGATCACACGCGACTTCTCAATACGCATATTTCGAAGGATCAGCTTCCCGTAGATCCCTCCGGTTTTTCCTTTGTCCTTTCCCTTCAGGGACTTTGTATTCTTGAATCCGCTCATCAGCTGGATGGCTGACAGCTTCAGCATACCCCGGGTGGAGATATGGATCGCAATGAATACAACAATGATCACCAGCACGCTTGCTATGACAAGCGGAAACGCTGTGAAGACAAAGGAAGGCCTTCCAAAGACATACATCAGCGCAACACCGTATCGGAATACGGATTCCACCCCGATCCCGGCCAGCACACCAAGAAGAATACCGGCAATTGCAGCCGAGAGTCCGAACACGGTATATTTCGCCTTGATCGCGCTGTTAAAGAAGCCAAGCGACTTCATGGCGCCTGCAAGATTCCTCTGTTCATCAACAATGATCACAATGGTTGAAAATGTGACCATGGCAGATACGACAAGGAACAGAATGATAAACGCCCAGGATGCCATGGCGATGGTATTTACATTTGTCCGGATATTTACGAAACCGTTGTTGGCCCTTCGGTTCTGGATCGCAAAATAGCCGTCCAGCTTAAGCTCAACCTTCTTTCTGGCCTCTTCGACCTCCGCATCCAGCTTCGCCTTTCCTTCTCCGTACTCCTTTTCGCCCTTCTCGTACTCCTGCTTCTTCTCGTCAAACTCGGCAACACCTTCTTCGTATTTCTTCTTGCCGTCGTCTAACTGCTCCTTTCCCTTATCGTACTCTTCAACACCTTTATCATATTCTTCCTGGCCGGCATCCAGCTCTTTTTTTGCCGCCAGCAGCTTCTTCTCTGCTTCCTTCAGTTTCTCTTCAGCCGCATCCAGCTTCTCCTGGGCCTTCGCCGCCTCCTCTTCCAGTTTCTTTCTGACACCGGCAATAGCTTCCTTTACTGCCGCCGCCTTTCCATAACCATTGATCAGTTCGTCGAACTTCGTATTGACGCTGTCGATGACCTCAGACATGGGAGTGTTAAGAATATCCTTCAGCTCATCGTTTTTCTTTACGCTGTCCAGGAAATCTGAAAGCGTCATATCTCCCGCAAACAGCTTTAGCTGCCCAAGATCATAACCTCCGTTCTTTGCCAGCTTTGAAAGCTTATCCAGGAATTCACCGGCCTTCATAGAACCATACTGTGCAGCAGCCCCTTCCAGGATTTTACCAACGGTCGTATCATCATACATATCCGCCAGGCTTTCATCGCCCTTCATGGCATTCTGGATTGCTTCGGAAGTCTTCCTCTTCGCTTCCTTCAGCAGTTCCTCGCTGTCCTGCTGATTGACCATGGCCTCGGCAGCAGGCAGATAATACTCCTTCGCCAGCTCCTTCACCTGATTGTATGCAGATGAGAATTCAACACCCGACGCCACTCCGATAGAGCTTACGTATTCTTCAACCTCCTTGATCTTTGCCAATCCGGAATCAGCTTCGCCTTCAGCGGAATCCAGTTTGGATCTGGCATCACTGATCTTCTTCTTTGCCTCTTGGACTTTCTGCTGAAATTCAGCCTTTCCGTCCTCCAGCGACTTCTGTCCGCTGGTATACTGCTTGAGACCGTCTTCAAGCTTCTTTCGGCCATTCTCCAGCTTCTGAAAAGCCGCCTTCAGCTTCTCTTCATTTTCATCGATCTCTTTCTTACTGGTTTCCAGCTTCTTCTCGCCTTCATCCAGCTGCTTTTTACCTTCCTCCAGCTTTTTCTCGGCATCCGCCAGCTGCTGGCGCGGTCCGGCAGTTTCGTCCTGTATTCTCTGCTCAGCTACTACCCAGAGTTCCTTCTTATGCGTGATGATCATGTCCGGAAAAAGTGCCTCGATCCTTTCCTCCACCGGATGGATGAGATCAAAATACTTTTTTGAAAAGATATCCGTATCCTCCGGATAATCCACCCTGATCAGCGCACGAAGATATCCTCCGTTCAGTTCCTTCGTATCAAAGGAGGGATCCGCAGCCAATATAAATTCACTCTTTATGGTCTGCATATATTCCGGATGATTCACGATCGCCGTGACAACGTAATCGTGAGCAGCAAGGAGCTTATCCTGTTCGCCCTCTGCAGAAAGAGAAACCTTGTCACCGATCTTAACGTTCCGTTTCTCCGATACAAGCTTGCTGACCGCCAGTTCACCGGCCTTTTCCGGAAGTTTTCCTTCCAGAAGCTCCGGTGTACTGATCCGTTCGGTGCGCCGGATCAGGGGGATCAGCACATTTTCACCGTCAAAGATCGCAGTGACATCCAGGACATGATACCCTTCAACATCAGCGACTCCCTCCAGATTCCGAACCTGCTCGATCTCCGAATTCAGGATTCCGGTTGTACTGATCATGTCGATGTCTTTAAAATTATATTTTTTATAATACGCTTCTCCGCCCTGGGCGGTTCCCGTACAGTAGAATCTGCAGCCCATGAAGACCCCCACGGTCAGCATCGTAACGATCACGATGGAGATCCAGGAGACCTTCTTCTTCCATATATTCCGAATGGCATCTTTTCGTTGTGTCTTCTTCATCTACGCTCCAAATATAAATAGAATGGCAGGTTTGTATGTTACCACACAATATCGATTGCCTTCATCGGTTTCATATTCACACGAACACTGGAGATCAGTCCGCCGCGAAGCTTTATGACCCGATCCGCCATCTTGGCGATCTCTGCATTATGTGTGATCATGACTACTGTCTTCCCCTGATTCCGGACGATATCCTCCACGATCACAAGCACCTCCTGACCTGTCTGGAAATCCAGAGCAGCCGTCGGTTCATCCGCCAGGATCACACGGGGATTCTTAGCAAGTGCACGGGCGATGGAGATTCGCTGCTGCTGTCCGCCGGACATCTGTGCAGGAAAATGCCCCGCTCTTTCGGACATTCCTACAATGGCCAGGGCATCCTCGGGCTTCAGCGGATCCTTGCAGTTCTCCGCAACAAATTCGATATTCTCTATGGCAGACAGATTCGGCATCAGATTGTAGGACTGGAAGATAAATCCGATATAGTCCCTTCGATATTCCGTAAGATCCTTATCCGACGGATGGGAGAAATCCTTACCGTCTACCGTAAGCGTTCCTTCCGACAGACTGTCCATTCCGCCGATAATGTTCAGCATAGTGGACTTTCCGCATCCGCTTTCTCCAAGAACAACCAGGAATTCACCTTCATAGATATCCAGATCGATCCCCTTTAATACCGTAAGTACACTGTCCCCGGACGGGAAGGACTTCTTCACTCCCTGCAGGGAAATGATCACTTCCTTGTTCTGCCGCAGGTTGACCGAATACCCCTTATCCTCAATGTCCAGAGCTGCCAGGGCAGAGATATTTCCGGCCAGCATGATATCCTGGTCCAGGAATTCTCCGGACTCCTTATTCACCAGCTGAAGCACGCCGAACACATTTCTGCCTGTCTTTAACGGAACCACCAGTGTATTCTGTGTCTTGATGCCGGTCTCTTCATCTTCTCCTGCATTGAACCGCGGGTCCTTCGCACAGTCATTGATTGCAAATGTTCCCTGCTCATGGAAAACCATACCGATCAGACCATGGGTATCCGTGATGCTGACGCCTGTCACATCCGTTTTACCATAGCAGGCAACTACATAAAGCCGACTGTCCTTTTCATCATACAGCCATGCAAAACCGTTCTCACATCCGACTGTCTTGCTTAGGATAGAAAGACAGTTGGAGAGACCGTTCTCCATCTGTTTTTCTTCCTGCAAAGCTTCTGTCGCTTCCCAAATTGCCTGTATGTATGCAGCGTTTTTCTCTGCCATGCGGGCACCTCACTTCCTGATTCCTTTGAAATGTCGTCCGAATCCTTCAAATACCGATTTGTATTAATTTTATCACCTAAATGTCAGCAATTCAATTCCAAGCACAGAATGCTGCACAGTGATCATCCCTACACCTCGATCAGTTCCTTTCGGGATGTGGCAAAGCTTTCATATCCTTCCCTCGTTACCACACCCATATCCTCGATCCGCACGCCTCCGAAGCCCGGAATATAGATCCCCGGTTCGATGGTTTCGATCATTCCCGGCACAAGCACCGTTTCATCCCTGGTGTTCAGGGCCGGACTCTCATGAATATACAGGCCTACCGAATGCCCGAGTCCGTGTCCGAAGTATTCGCCATATCCCGCATCACGGATCAGATCTCTCGCGATGGTGTCCACCTCCCGGCATTGCATTCCCGGCCGAAGTCCTTCCATGGCCGCAAGCTGAGCCTGCAATACGGTTTCGTACACCTTTCTCTGCTCCGCGCTCGCTTTACCGATCACCACCGTACGTGTCATATCCGAACAGTACCCTTTGTAAATGCAGCCGAAATCCATGGTGACGAAATCCCCATTCTCCAGCTTCTTCTCCGTGGGAATGGCATGGGGCATGGAGCTATGGATACCTGAGGCGACGATGGTATCAAAGGAGAGTCCCCCTGCCCCACACTTCTTCATGGTATACTCCAGCTCGGCTGCCACTTCCAGCTCGGTGATCCCCGGCTTCAGAACCGTCAGGATATGAGAGAACGCCTGATCCCCGATGGCTTCTGCTTTCCTCAAATACGCCAGCTCAGCGTCCGTCTTGATCTGACGAGGTATGAGAAGCGCATCCTCCAACGGGATCAGCCGGCACCCCAGTTCCTTATGATACTTGGTAAATGTACTGCATACCATGGAGCGGTCCTCAAATCCGACAGTCTCCGCGGACGCTTTCGTAAGCTGATCCCGCAGCTGGTCAAAAAGCGGAGCATCGTGATTGTACTCCCGAACGATAAAACCGGAGGCAGCATCCTTCACTTCCCCGGCTGCCGCCTCTGTATAACGGGAATCCACATAGAGCACTGCCTCTTCCTTCGTGCAAAGCGCGATCCCTTCTCCTCCGCAGAAACCTGTATAGTAACGAAGGCTGTACGGATCCGTGATCAGAACTCCCTGCATTTCCCCGGATAGCATTTCATATAATCTCGATATCATAACAGAACTCCTTTCAGCCGTAATGATAAAAACAGGGCACATTCCGTCATGCATGCATATGGAATGTGCCCCATTGTCAATTCATTGGATTTCTATTCTCTTACTTTCCAACCTGTGCAGCAACCTCTGCTGCAAAGTCTTCGTTCTTCTTCTCAAGACCTTCACCGGTCTCAAAACGGATAAACTTCTTAATGGAGAATGCGCATCCGTTGTCCTTGGCAACCTTCTCTACGTACTGCTTAACGGATTCCTTATCCTCAGCTCTTACGTAGGTCTGGTCAACCAGGCAGATCTCCTTCAGGTGCTTGGAGAAACGTCCCTCTACAAGGCCTGCAAAGATCTTGTTCTCAAGATACTCAGCCTTATGGGAAGCTGCAAGGTTTCTAAGTGCCTGAACAGCCGGATCGGAAAGGAAGTTGAAGAGATAATTCATGTTGCTCTTCTTCTCCTCATAGATTGCAATATCTTCCTCTGTCCATCCCTTGTTGTCATCGCCGGCTTCTTCATAGCTGCCAACCTTATTGGCAACAGCCTCAGCAATGATGGCATTCAGGATCGGCTTCGGAAGAGAAGCCGGATCTGCAAGAGAGCTGTCTACGATGATCTCTCTCTCCTTTGCAAGCTCAGCATCGGAGATCTCACTTCTCTGTACGAAGGAAGGATTCATCGCTGCGATCTGCATAGCGATGTTCTTCATAGCTTCCTTTACGTTATCGCCGGGCTGATCACACTCAGCCTCAACCAGAACACCGATCTTACCACCCATATGGATGTAGGATACCACAACATCACCTGTGATCTTCTCGAAACGACGGATGGTCAGGTTCTCACCGATCTTGGCAACCATAGCCTTGTGATGCTCTGTAACGGTTGTGGAC
The DNA here is from genome assembly GCA_902797155.1 of uncultured Lachnospiraceae bacterium. Lineage (GTDB taxonomy): Bacteria > Bacillota > Clostridia > Lachnospirales > Lachnospiraceae > Eubacterium_Q. Next base: position 607 of record CADBRW010000022.1, on the reverse strand, counting down.
GGATCGATCTCAGACTTGTCAGCAAGGAATGCATCCATGTCTGCATAGTTTCCGTCATTGATCTGCTTTGCAAGACCTGCAACATAGGTCTGGAATACTTCGTTCTTTGCAACGAAGTCTGTCTCGGAATTTACCTCGATGATGGTAGCGGTCTTCTCGTCATCAGAGATCGTTGTGGAAACGATACCCTCAGCCGCGATACGGCCTGCCTTCTTCTCAGCTGTAGCAAGACCCTTCTTGCGAAGGAACTCTACGGCTGCATCGAAATCACCGTCAGTCTCTGTCAGTGCCTTCTTGCAATCCATCATGCCGGCACCGGTCATCTCTCTTAAGTTCTTTACATCTGCTGCTGTAATAGCCATAGTTCTTCTCCTTTTATTTCAAGCTTCTTCGTCCCTGGGACGCAGAATGTCACACTCGATTACTCAGCAACTGTCTCTGCCTCTGCTGTCTCAGCCTCTGCAGCTGCAACAGACTCAGCGTCTGCGCCCTGGTTTGCCTCGATAACAGCATCAGCCAGCTTGGATACGATCAGCTTTACGGCACGGATCGCATCATCATTTCCGGGGATCACATAATCCAGCTCTTCCGGATCACAGTTTGTATC
>CADBRW010000021.1 GCA_902797155.1 uncultured Lachnospiraceae bacterium | reverse complement strand
CAAAGGCAGCAGCCGGCTACAAGCGTGCGAAGCTGACCATCAAGCTGATCAACTCCGTAGCGGCTGTGATCAATAACGATGAGTCCATCAACGGCAAGATCAAGGTTGTCTTCATCGAGGATTACCGTGTATCCAACGCTGAGATCATCGTAGCTGCGGCTGATGTATCCGAGCAGATCTCCACCACATCCCGTGAGGCTTCCGGTACCGGTAACATGAAGTTCATGCTGAACGGTGCTCCGACTCTGGGGACCATGGACGGTGCAAATGTTGAGATCGTGGAAGAGGTGGGTGCAGAAAATGCATTTATCTTCGGACTTTCCGCTGACGAGGTTATGCGCTATGAGCGTGAGGGCGGATACAATCCGTGGGATATCTACAACAACAATCAGAATGTCCGCCGTGTGCTGACACAGCTGATCAACGGTACCTACAGTGAGGATACCGAGCTGTTCCGTGACCTGTACGATTCCCTGACAAAGGAAGACGTATACTTCATTCTGAAGGATTTCGATTCCTATGCAGAGGCACAGAGCCGTGTGGATGCGGCTTACAGAGATGAGCAGGCATGGGCACGCATGGCTATGATGAACACCGCATGTGCGGGTAAGTTCTCATCTGACCGTACCATCGAGGAGTACGTAAAGGATATCTGGCATCTGAAGAAGGTCAAGGTTTCCCTGGATGCTCCGGCAGCAAAGAAGACGACACGTAAGAGCAAGTAATAGAGACGCGGGTACCGCGGACAGTGAAAAAAGGGGGACGGTTCCGGACAGTCCGGAACCGTCCCCGATTTTTCACCTGCGTCCCCGTTCTGTCCGCCTGAAGGAGAATAGAAAATGATCTACGAAAAACTGGTTTCCATCATGTCTGACCGCCTGAGTGTTTCTCCCCAGGATATCACTCCGGATACGCTGTTCAAGGATGATCTGGCAGTGGATTCCCTGGATCTTTATGATCTGGTCATGGCATTGGAAGAAGAGTTTAATGTGGAAATGCCTGCGGACCGGATGAATGATGTAGAGGTTGTGGCAGATGTCATCCGTATTCTGAAGGAATTGGGTGTTGAAGACTAGGAGAGTGGGAAATGTACTCATTTGAAGAAAGAATCCGTTATTCGGAGCTGGATGAGAACCGGAATCTCTCGCTGGTCTCCATCATTAATTTCATGCAGGACTGCTGTACATATGAAGCAGAGGACGGAGGCGTCGGGATCGACTGGCTGAAGGAGAGAAAGACGGCCTGGATGCTGATCAGCTGGCAGGTGAAGATCCTTCGCCGGCCGGCTTACTGTGAGCATGTGAAGATCACTACCTGGGCCTGCGGCTTCCGGCATTTTCTGGGAATGCGAAATTTCACGATTGAAAATGCAGAGACCGGAGAGCTGCTGATCTATGCCTATTCCGAGTGGGCGTATGTGAATACGGAGGCCGGAAAACCGGAAAGCCGTATTCCGGAAAAAGAAATAGAGGTCTATGGAATGAAGGAACCCCTGGACCGGGAGTTTGAGAAGGGAAGGATCCCTGTTCCTGCCTCATTAAAAACAGCGCCACCTATTACGGTGACGCAGTTTCAGATCGATACCAATCATCATGTTAATAATGCACAGTACGTAGCTTTGGCATGCTCGGTCCTTCCGAAGGGCTCTGCCCATGTAAGCAGTTTCCGCTGTGAAGTCCGTCAGCAGTCCGTACTGGGAGACGTGCTGTTCCCCTATGTGGCAGAGGAAGAGGACGTGACCACGGTTGTGCTGAACGATGCAGAGGGAAAACCAAAGCTGATCGCACAGTTTAAATGATCATTCGCCTGCCGGAGGTCCGCCAACAGGTGGTCTGCCTGCCGGAGGTCCGCCCGCCGGAGGTCCGCCCAGGCCCACGGCCTTCACTACGAAGGGAGCAATGATCACAGCCAGCACATAGCCCACAAGGATGCCGAAGGGAAGAGATTTTATCCAGTTTCCAAACCACATGGCGATCAGTGAGGGCTTGTTGGGATCCATGTTCTTGCCATAAGAGGTTGCGATTCCGATGAAGCTGCAGATCGCACTGATCACAACCGCGTTGATCACGGCAAAGGGAATGCCGTTTATAAGTGTAAATTTCAGGGACGGGGGTGTGGCACCTGCCTTTGCGGCAAGAGAACGGCCCATCCGGCCCATGGGGATCAGCAATGCAAGAATCACACCGATGGTGACGGATTCCAGCACGCTGAGGAGATAAGCCACCGGTGCGGGAGGCATGTTCTCCAGTGCTTTTGGCTCCGCGGTACTGCGTGTGATAAAGGCAAACAGGATGCCCATGCATACGGATATAATGACTGCCATGATGATACTGACCAGTCGTTCCTTCTTCTTCATTTCCTTTTGAATATCCTTCTCCATACTCTTTTCAATGTCCCCCCCTTTCACATTGCAAACCACCCTAAGTCCATTGTAACAATTAGAACACTGTTTATCAAGGATAAGTGTCTTCCGTTTGGCTTGCGGCTTCTTCTTTGAGTGTGCTATAATATAAGCTACCAAAACTTTGAAAGGACTGAGTCGTATGAAGGTTTTTCGGCGCATTAGGGATAGAGGTATTTCCATCCGGATACTGAATATTGCTGCGCTTTGTTTAGCCGTCATTCTGTCCGTTTTTTTATTTCTCGTAGTAAGTAAGACCAACGAATACTATGAGAACTCTTCCGAAACAACGCAGGATATGATCCGGGCCAGGGAAAGTGCGAATGATGTTACGAAGGCCTCGGATTATCTTACGGAACAGATCCGAAGCTTCGCTGTTACCGGAGAACGGCAGTACCTGGATGATTATTTTAATGAAGTAAATGTGAGTATGCGGCGTGAGAAGGCGCTGGAGGCGCTGGACCGGATCAGCGACAATACGACGGCGTTAAATGCACTGGAGAATGCCATCAGTGAATCCAAGGCGCTGGAGAAGCAGGAATACTACGCGGCCCGCATGACCATCGAGGCCTTCGGCTACTCCGTTTCGGACTATCCGGAGGTGATCCGGGAATATGAACTGACGGCGGAGGATCAGCAGCTTACGGCGGAGAATAAGAAGAAGAAAGCAGTCGAGCTTCTCTTCAATGATAAATATCAGGAGAAGAAGGAGGCCATCTCTTCTAATACGAAGAACTGTCTGGGGACCTTACTGGATGAGCTTGACAGGCTGCAGAAGGATGCAATGGAGAAGCTCCGGAAGTATGTCTTTCTGGAACATTTGCTTGCAGGCATCCTGGCGGTGACGATCCTGCTGGTCGTTCTGGTAACATCGATCCTGATCATCACACCGGTTTCGAAGGCAGTGGCGCTGATCCGTGACGAGAAGGACATTCCGGTGAAGGGCGCCTACGAGATGCGCTTCCTCGCCAAAACCTATAACCTGATCTACAACACCCATGTTCAGAGTAAAAAGCAGCTGAGTTTCGAGGCAAATCATGATAAGCTGACAGGTATCTACAACCGGAGAGGCTATGATTTCCTTTTGAAAAATACGGATCTTGAGACCAGTGCGCTGATGCTCATCGACCTGGATAAATTCAAGGAGATCAATGACCGGTACGGACATGAGATGGGTGATAAGGTTCTGAAGAAGACTGCGGATGCCATCTTCAGCAGCTTCCGTTCGGACGATTATGTATGCCGGATCGGCGGCGATGAATTTGCGGTGATCATGCTTCACCTGGGCCCGTCTCTCATAGATCTGGTCAAGATGAAATATGAGATGATGTCCAAGAAGCTGGCAGACGGATCGGATGGGATCCCTCCCATCACCATCAGCTCAGGAGTGGCCTTCGGAGAGTATCGCATCGGAGCTTCGGCCTGGTTTAAAAATGCGGACCGCGCGCTGTATGCTGCGAAGGAAGCAGGGAGAAATACCATACGGTTCCATAAATTCTCATAATGTAAAGTCGGGACCGCCTGTCGGTCCGGAGTAAGGGGACGGTTTCATGCGACCCGCGGAGAACGTGGGAAAGCATCCGACCGTCCTCTTTCTTTGCGAATATATGTTCGAAACTTATTGACATTTGGAAAAGGGATATACTATAATGAGTTGGCGCTTTCCGACGGCTTCGGAAGGCCTCCAGAGAATTAAGAGACAGGCAGGTTTGCTATGGCGTATAATGCAGAAAAAATCGAGGTTTTAAAGGGTTTGGAGCCGGTTCGGAAACGGCCCGGAATGTACATCGGAAATACGGGCCGGAGTGGCTTGAATCATCTGGTACAGGAGATTATCGACAATGCGGTGGATGAGCACCTGGCAGGGTACTGTACACAGATTGATGTGGTGGTGAATGAGGACGGCTCCGCAACGATCTATGATAACGGGCGGGGTGTGCCGGTTGATATGCATCCCACGGAGAAGATGCCGGCAGAGCGTGTGGTATATACGGTGCTGCATGCGGGCGGAAAGTTCAATTCCGCAACCTATAAGATCAGCGGAGGTCTTCATGGTGTGGGTTCCGCGGTGGTAAATGCGCTTTCCAAGGAGCTGATCGTGGATGTATACCGTGGTGGTTTTGTCTACCATGATTCCTATGCTTACGGAAAGCCCACCACGAAGCTTGTGGACGGGGAGCTTCCGAAGGACAGGATCTCGGAGACTCTCTGTAAGAACGCATTCGGTGAACGGATCCCTGCCAAGCATACGGGAACCACTGTAACGATCTATCCGGATGAGACGATCTTCGAGACTGTTAAGTTCAAATGCTCTGCCATCAAGCAGAGAATCAGGGAAACCGCCTATCTGCATCCGGATCTGACCATTACCTTCTGGAATAAGAGAGACGGTGAGGAGCCGGAGGTGTTTCATCAGCCGGGGGGACTGTCCGCCTTTGTGGAGGACATTTCCACAGGACTTACCCATACGTCTCCGGTGGTGGAGATTCAGGGAGAGCGGGACGGTATCTGGGCACAGATCGATTTCGTTATGACGGAGGACGGTGATGAGAATATCATCGGCTTCACAAATAATATCACAAACCCTGAGGGCGGTACCCACGTGACCTCCTGGAAATCTGCCTTTGCCAAGGTGGTAAACCAGTATGCGAGGAACGACCTGGGACTGCTGAAGGAGAAGGACAGTAACCTCTCGGGTGCGGATATCCGCAGCGGAATGGTGGCCGTGATCTCCATAAGGCATCCGGATCCCCAGTTCGAGGGACAGACGAAGACCAAGCTCTCCAATACGGATGTGACCAAGGCAGTGGATGACATCGTAAAGGAACAGCTGACCATATATTTTGACAGGAACTACGAGGTCCTGAAGGACATCGCGGACCGGGCGGTGGCACTTTCAAAGAAGCGTGCCAATGAGAAAAACAAGATCAATCTGAGCAAGTTCTCCTTTGAGGGGAACGGGAAGCTGGTGCGGCAGGAGAGCAATGATGCGGAGAAGTGTGAGCTCTTTATCGTAGAGGGTGATTCCGCGGGAGGCTCTGCAAAGTCAGCCAGAAACCGCAAATATCAGGCGGTGCTTCCGCTTCGGGGAAAGATCCTGAATGTGGAGAAGGTACCGGTCAGCAAGGTGCTGGAGAATGCCGAGATCAAGGCCATGATCAATGCCTTCGGCTGTGGCTTCCTTCAGGGCTACGGCAACGATTTTGACATCAGTAAGCTGAATTACGGCAAGATCATCATCATGACCGATGCCGATGTGGACGGGGCGCACATCGCCACGCTGCTCCTCACGTTTTTCTACAGATTCTATCCGGACCTCATAAATGAAGGCCATATTTACATCGCCATTCCGCCGCTGTACCGGGTGGGAGACGGCAAGAATATGAAGTACCTCTACTCCGATGCTGAGCTGGAGAAGTACCGAAGAGCTCATACGAAGAAATTCACCATCCAGCGTTACAAGGGTCTTGGTGAGATGGATGCCGAGCAGCTCTTTGAGACCACCATGGATCAGGAAAACCGGCTTCTGAAGCAGGTGTCCATTGACAGCGTGGCAGAAGCGACCTCCATCACCCATACGCTGATGGGGAACGAGGTCGGACCGCGCCGGGAATACATCGAGCGCCACAGCCGGGAAGCAAATGTGGATCTGTAAATGAAGAATATTAGGAGCATATTATGCCTGAGAAAATTAGTACAGTTGATTATGAATCGGAAATGGGCCAGGCCTATGTGGATTACGCCATGTCGGTCATCACGGAGCGGGCCCTGCCGGATGTCCGTGACGGACTGAAGCCGGTACAGCGAAGGATCCTGTATTCGCTGTCGGAGCTTACATCTTCGGACAGCCCCCACAGGAAATGTGCCCGTATCGTGGGTGATACCATGGGTAAGTACCATCCCCACGGTGACAGCTCCATTTATGAAGGCCTGGTGAACCTGGCCCAGAGCTGGAAGCTGCCCATTCCGCTGGTGGATCCTCACGGGAATTTCGGAGATGTGTCCGGATCCGGAGCTGCTGCCATGCGATATACGGAGGCGCGCATTTCCAAATATACGGAAGAGGCCTGTATGAAGGATCTCCGTTTCTGCAAGGAGGATTTCGTTCCGAACTTCGACGGAGAGGAGACGGAGCCCACCTACCTTCCCTTCCAGGTTCCGAACCTGCTGGTCAGCGGATCCATGGGGATCGCCGTAGGTATGGCGACGAATATCCCGACCCACAATCTGAATGAAGTGATCGATGCTACGGTTGCCTATCTGAAGAATCCCGACATTTCCACGGAAGAGCTTATGGAATTCATCCAAGGACCGGATTTCGCCACCGGCGGTATCATCAATACAACCAGAGAAAATCTTCTGTCCATATACGAGACGGGGCAGGGAAGGATCCGCATCCGCGGTAAGGTGGAGGTGCGGGATGCCGGTTACGGAAGAAAATCCATCTGTGTGACGGAGCTTCCCGTGACCATGATCGGAAGTACGGAGAAGTTCCTGACTACGGTGGGAGAGCTGACCAGAAACCGGGAGCTGCCTCAGGTGGTGGATATCGCTGACCGCGGTGACAAGAACGGAGAGTGCCTTGCCATCGATGTGAAGAAGGGAACCACGGACGAGGAGATCGAGAAGATCATCAATATCCTGTACAAGAAGGCGGGTCTGGAGGATACCTACGGTGTAAACATCAACTGTATCAACCGGGGCAAGCCGGAGGTGATGGGTCTTAGAAGGATCCTGGAGCTGTATACCCGCTTCAAGTCGGAGGTATATACCAAGAAGTATACCAAGCTGCTGGCGGAGCAGGAGGATGTCCGTGAGGTAAAGCAGGGACTTCTTGCTGCCATCGATGTGATCGATCTGATCATCGAGATCCTGCGTGGGTCCAAGACCCTGGCCATGGCCAAGAAATGTCTGATGACCGGAGAGACAGAAGGCATCAAATTCCGTTATAAAGGATCAGAATACGATGCGCAGGAGCTCCGGTTTACCGAGAAGCAGGCGGATGCCATCCTGGCCATGCGTCTTTCCCGGCTGATCGGCCTGGAAGTGGATGTGCTGAAGAAGGAGCTGGCAGATGCGGAGAAGAAGATCGCGAAGTATCAGAAGCTTCTGGCCTCCAAGGCAGCCATGAGGGATCAGATGATCCGTGATATGGAGGAGCTGAAGGCCTTCGGAAAGCCCAGAATGACGAAGATTCAGGATCTGGGTGAGGTCCGGGTGGAGAAGGTGGAAGAGAAGCCCACCGAGGTGACCGTGCTTCTGGACCGGTTCTTCTATCTGAAATGCATCGACCGCTCCACCTATGAGAAGAATGCGGAGCAGATCGAACGGGAATACAGGGCATCTGTGAACGTCATGACAAATGAACGTGTACTGCTCTTCTCCGATGCCGGATTCGTATATACGGTGAAGGTAAGTGAGCTGGTGAAGAAGCAGGGCAAGAAGCTGACAGGTAAGGGCATCTTCGCAAAGCTTTCCGATAAGGGAATTCAGGTATTTGAATTCTGCGATATGGATAAGAGCGAGAATATAGTATTCATAACTCTCGCGGAGACGGTTGCCGAACAGAAGCTGCTCTTCGTAACGAAGGAAGGACATGCAAAGCGGGTAGAGGGATCTGCCTTTGATACCTCCAGAAAGAAGGCAGCAGCCGGGAAGCCTGGTGAAACACCTGTCTGGATCGGACCGGTGGAAGACAGTGACCAGGTTATGGCGAGAACCGCCAAAGGATACTATGTCCGGGTGAAGATCAGTGACATCTCCTTTAAGGGTAAGGGTGCCGGCGGCATCATGCTGATCAAGCTGACGGAAGGCGACGAGATAGAGGCGGCCATTGCCGGTAAACCGGATGCAATGCTGGGAGATGTGGCCTTTGGTCGTGTCAAGATCACCTGCACCGGCAATAAGGGAACCAAGCTGCGGAAGTAGATTTAAGGGGTCAGACCCCATTACAAAACTGTTACATTTAAATGTAACAGTTTTGTAATGGGGTCTGACCCCTTAGCGGTTTAGCGGCTGAGTCCGTTGGTGTTGATCACGGCGATGTCCAGCACCTGGCCGGTCTCAGTATCGTAAACAAGAAGGTTGATCCCTGACTTGTTCAGTGTGTAGGTCTTTTTGTCGATCTGTACGGTTCCGTTGGAATTGGTACCGCTTCCGCTGACCTTGTAGTAAATGGAATGATCCCGCAGGCTTCCGGTGAGGGAGTTGGTATATCCTTCTTCAAATCTTTCCTGAACACCGGTTTCAGGATCCATCATAGCGGAGTAGCTGTAGAGCGGCTGAGTCCGGAGATCCGTTTGAAGACCTGCTGTTTCCAGCGTCTTCTGAACGTCATCCGTCACCTGTTTATAAGCATTTCTTACATTGATGAGGAAAAGGGTATATCGGTTTTCCCGAATCTTCTGAAAATAAAGCAGCGGATCCGTGATATGGGAAAGCTCCGCATTTTCCTTGATCCTTTCATAATAGTCTTTGGTAGTCTCATACTGCGGATCCGAAACGGGTGCGACCTGATATTTCTCCCTGAGAAGGTTTCCCATATAATTAGAGAGTCGGATGGCACCCCAGAGATTCGAATGGTCGACTGTGTTCTCCCGGGGGAGCTTTGCGCCCAGGGCAGCATATTGATCGGTCTCACAGAAATTGTAATAATCCAGTCCGTGTTCTGCGGCATAATCGGTAAGTGCAAAATGGATGCCGTCATTCATTGCATTTCCGGGAAGAGAAAGGAGGACCAGTGTGATTCCGTTCTCCTTGCATAATTCCACGGTTTTGTCCAGGTATTTCAGCATAAGGTCCCCGATCTCGGGGGGAGAGATTCGGTTCGGATTGGGATCATAGGTTTTGAAGCTCTCCGCACCATAGGTAGATAGAGCAGAAAACCCCTTCAGCTGACTGCTGCTGTAGTATGCTTCGTCCAGGTCGGATTCGTCGGCCTCGGTCCAACGGGTGTGATACCGGAGATTGGTCAGGTAATAGCTCATTTCCGAATGCTCCGGGTCGATGGAGCAAAGGTCTGCGATGGCTTCGCATTTTACGGAAGACCATTTCATGGGATCCATGCATTTGCGAACCATGGGCTCCTTCATATTGAGAGGAACGCTGGGATGCAGGCTCAGCAGGAAACGGGTGTCCAAAACCACCACCTTCGGGGACTGGGTCCGAAGTGCTTCCTTCAGCCAGTAGTAGCTGAAGAAGAAACTTTGCTGTTCACTTCCCAGATTATAGCTTCGGATCCCGTAGTTATTGTAGATCTCCTGCGGAGAAAATGCATTGACCGTAACACTGGAACCCAGGAACAGAACGTCGACGGAGTTCTCCTTCATTTCATAGAACTGAAGATAGGATGTGGTCGAGGGCCAGTTGGAATTCTGCGGAGTATACTTGGGCCTGAGGATCATGTTGATGAAATACAGGGAGAAGCAGAGGATCGTCAGAAACAATATGCTTTTGATAAAACCAAATATATGTTTTTTCATGATCAGAAGCCTCCGTAGATAAAGTCGCTCGAATCAAAGCCGAAGCCATAGGTCCCGAAGATCCAGATCGTCCAGATGATCAGCAGGTACGCACTCCACCGGATGACCAGGTTCTGCCGGTTGAAGACATCTTTGATCAGAACACCCTTCTCCTGGAAATGTCCCACCAGGATCAGAAGAAGGATGGAAAGTCCGAGTACGATAAATTCCTGCTGGCTGAGTCCGAACTGATACAGAGAACCGTTGAACAGGATCCATGGGTTGAAGGATGAAAACATGGATCCGATCATGGTAAGTCCTTCTGAGAAGGAGTCGGCACGGAAGAAAATCCATGCGATCATCACCAGGAAAAATGTAACGACTGTTTCAAGAAACCGCCGGACTCCCGATCCCGTGGGCAGGGACAGCTTCGTAAGCAGGAAATCCTTCGGCTTACGGATGATATCACCGATGATCTGATAACCGGCATGAAGCCAGCCCCAGAGCAGAAATTTCAAAGAGGCTCCGTGCCAGATACCGCTGACGGTGAAGGTGACAAAGAGGTTGAAGTATTTGCGGATCTTTCCCTTCCGGTTTCCGCCCATAGGAATATAGATATAGTCTCTCAGCCATTCGCTGAGGGAGATGTGCCATCTTCTCCAGAATTCTCTGACGGAGGAGGAGAAATAAGGGCGGCGGAAATTGTCTGTGATATGGATGCCGAAAAGCTCGCCAACACCCTGTGAGATGGTCACACAGGACTGGAAGTCCGTATATAGCTGGATGCTGTAAAGGATGGCGGCCACAAGGATATAGAAGCCGGTAAAATACCGGTCGCCTCCGAAAATGGCATCTACATAGACGGCGGCTTTGTCAGCGATCATCAGCTTCAGAAAGAGACCCCAAAGAATGGACTGGATACCGCGCATGAGGTTTTCCGTCTTATACGCATGTCCGGCATACAGTTGTTCGCCCAACTGATCATAGCGGGAGATAGGACCCTGGATCAGGATGGGGAAGAAGGATACATATAACGCATATTTAAAGGGGTTCTTCTGTGGCTCGAACCTGCCTCTGTAGATATCCACAAGATAGGAAATGATCTGCAGTGAATAGAAGGAAAGACCAATGGGTGTGATCCAGCCGCCTATGGAGACAAAGATGTTCTCGGATGACAGAAATCCGATGATCCGAGTGACTATGAGGGGTGTCACTGACGCAGTGATACCGAAGATCAGAAAGGCAACGGAAGCAAGTCCTTCCTTTTTGCTGATGCCGATTCCGGCCAGATAGCTGACCAGGATGGAGAAGGCAAAGACGAGGATCATTCCGTATCCGTCGGAGACCGAAAGAAGGAAGACAAAGCTTGCTAAAAGGAGAACACTCCAACGAACCTTCTTCGGGATGATATAATAGAGAAGAAAGGCGATGGCCACCAGAGCAAAATACTTGACAGCGGTATAGCTCATGGCAGACTCCCATATAAGCTTTAGAAATCCCTGGATATAAGCCATTGTTTTCCACTTTGTCCTTTCGGATGGTTCGTTTCATACCATGCTATTCTACAACATAAAGGAATGCCAGTCAAATGATCCGGATTCTTTCCTAAAAGAGGAAAGAAGACGGAAAGGGCTGAAAAAGAAGAAGCACATCCGCCTGCGATAATACAGGGGATGTGCTTCTTCTTTTTTCAAGTCGAACCTTTGTTGTTCGTCTTACTTCTTCTTGAGCTTCATGTTCTGACCGCCAACGGTGATGCTGATAACATCATCCTTGATGGTAGCGTCCATAGAAGAATCATCAACAGTGAGTGTCAGTGTCTCGCCACTTGCCTTATAGGTACCGGAAGCCTGCTCCTTACCCATAACCGTCATCTTGAAGTTCTTGCCATCGGAAAGAACGATGGTGCAGATCTCCTCAGCTGTATAGTTAATACCTGCCTCGGCGTACTTCTTGATGGCTTCATCTACACTATTGCCACCGGCCTCTGTTACGACATAGGTTCCATCCACATTTGCACCGCAGCTGCAGAGTGCAAATGCCATTACAGCTACCATAAGAGCTGCAAGTACAAGTTTCTTTGCGTGCTTCATCCTCTTTTCTCCTTTACCTTAAATATGAATGCAACAAAGGGGATTATAGACAATTCCCGGAGAAAAGTCAAGAGGAACGTTTGCCTACATCGCAGGACCCTTAATATGTGCCATGAGTATGCCGTGGTGTGATATAGCATGATATGTCTGACAGTACCACACATATTCCGTTACAAAGTAAAAAAGGGACAGGATGGGGGTCAGACCCCCTTCGTCGGTTAGAACTTGTTCTCCAGCTTGCTATTAAGCAAGGAAATTTGT
>CADBRW010000020.1 GCA_902797155.1 uncultured Lachnospiraceae bacterium | reverse complement strand
CTCGTCCCATGTAGCTGTCTGCTGAACAACCTTCTTCATCTTGCCGGACTCGAACTGCTTGTCAAGCGCGCCTGTACGTCCGATCTGAGCATCAGAACCCATAGCACCCTGGATATGGATTACTTTGTACTCCGGAAGATTCTGCTCCAACAGCCAGTTAACTGCGGTGTCGCCCTCAGCTGCCATGTCGGATACAACTGCTGCCTCATAAAGGTCTTCGCTTACATCGATCATACGGTCGAAGAGATAAACCTTGATACCTGCTTCTTTAGCCTTCTTCAGAACCTCATCCCAGCCGGTTGTCTCAGCTGCGGAGATCAGAAGATAATCAACGCCTTCTGTGATGAATCCCTGAGCTGCCTGAAGCTGCTCATCGTTCTTCAGACTGTAGGAAGTCTTCAGCTCATATCCGTTGTCCTTGGAGAATACAGCTTCCATGTCCTTAACATTTGCTTCACGATAGCCGGACTCTGAAGGCGGATTGTTAACTACACCAACCTTGATCACATCGCCAGTGGGCTTTGCAGCCTCTGTAGCAGCGGGCTCATCCCCACCACCGGTAGCAGCTGTTGTGGACTTGGAATCAGAACCACATGCGCACATACTGAATACCATTGCGGTAGACAGCACAGTAGCCGTCAAAAACTTACGAAATTTCTTCATTTCACTCCTCCTTTAAATAAACTGTTAACCCCCCAATGGGTCATCTTGTAATATGGAGTGTACTCCGTGGCGCATTTAAAGTAAATGAATGATCGTTTTGACATGGTTGAAAATGATTTCAAATGATCTGAAACGGTTGAATATTTTTTTATTTTGGTTAATTATTTTTTTTCTGACGATATTCCGACGGTGTCATTCCCACATTTTTCTTGAAAATGTAACTGAAATAATGCGCATCATTGTACCCCGTCTCATGTGCCACCTGCGAGCTCTTCATATCCGTCGTTCGAAGGAGCTCCTTGGCCTTGTTCATGCGCAGATAGATCAGATACTCCGTAAAGGTCTGCCCGCTCTGCTGGGAGAATACGGTGGAGAACCGGCTGTTGCTCATGTTCACCGCCTTCGCCACATCCTGCAGCATCAGATTCGGATCCGAAAAATGCTGTGACATGTATACCTTCGCATCATTTATCACGGATGGAGTTCCTGCATCCCCTGCAGATTCTCCCATCTCCCGCACACCAAGGATCAGCGGTTCCTCATCCGGACGTTCTTCCAGAATGTGCCGGATATGTCTGGCAGTTTTGAAGCTTCCCAGGATCTCCTCGGGCTTCTCAACGATCTCTCCGATCCCCACCCGGATCTTCTCGCAGCCCGCCCGCTGAACCTCCGTAACCAGGGATGAGGCAAAGGCATAGGCCCGCTCCTCCGCATCCCTCGCAGAATCACCTAGAGTGAGCAGCCTGGTACCGGTTCGGCTTCCCGAGGTATGGACGATGCCACCGCTTCCTTCTGCCAGAGAGGCTGCCGCTTCCTGTCCCTTCTCAACCGGCGAGAACGCCGCATCGATCACCGCATAGTGGGATGCCGCCACCGGAGTTCCCATGGCGTGCAGCTGCTTCAGGGCATTCTTCGCATCCTCTTCCATGGATTCCTCGGAGAAAAGAGAGCCGATCAGCTTCTCCTTCAGAAAACGCCCGTCCGTCCCGGCGTTCATCCCCGCATTCCTGTTCTCATTCATATTTTCACGCATGCGGGCCCTGAGACTTTCGGCATGCTCTCTCTGCTTCTTCTCCTCCTGCAGCTGCAGGCTCAGCTTGTCCAGTGCCTTCCGGAGATCCTCCGAATCGATGGGCTTCAGGAGATACTCCCGCACTCCCAGCTGGAGACACTGGCGGGCATACTCGAATTCATCATATCCGCTGAGGATGATGATACCGATCCAGGGCATCTGCACCCGCAGCACCCGGCATAGCTCGATTCCGTCCATGAAGGGCATCTTGATATCCGTGATCACGATGTCAGGATTCGTGTCCCTGATCATGGGCAGAGCCATCTCTCCGTCCGGTGCTTCTCCCACCAGGGTATATGGCGTATCATCCCAGGGAAATGACTCCCGAATCCCTTCCCGGATCACCACCTCATCATCAACCAGGAATACTTTCATTGTCTTCTATCTCCTCTCTGGTCCTGCATGGTACCCGGAAGCTGACCGTGGTACCGCTCTCATTACTTTCGATCTTAAGTCCCTCCGGCTGGTTATAGTAAAGCCGGATCCGGAGGTTCACATTTACCAGACCGAAACCGCCGGTGCCTTCACTTACCGCTGGCTGTCCTTCCTTCATATGCTTGTTCAGCTCTTCGATCTGCTCCGCGGTCATACCGGTACCCGTATCCATCACGGAGAACTCCAGCATACCGTCCACCAGTCTTCCAACCACCCGGATGGTCCCGCCGCCGCGACAGTTCTTGATACCGTGATACAGAGCATTTTCCACCAGCGGCTGCAGAAGCAGCTTCAGTATATAGTACTCTCCGATCTCATCCGGGATGTCGATCTCGTAACGCATGATGTCACGGTAACGTGTCTGTTGGATCGTAAGATATCCCTCGATGTGCTTCCGCTCCTGACGGATGGGGATCCATTCCGCACCGGAGGAAAGACTGATCCGGAAGAAATTGCTGAGGGCGTTGGTCAGCTGGATGACCTCGTTCTTCTCTCCCGCCTCTGCCTTCCAGATGATGGCATCAAGAGTGTTATAGAGGAAATGCGGATTGATCTGGGCCTGCAGGGTACGAAGCTCCGCCTTACGGAGATTCTGTTCATCCTGACGACTCTTATCCATCATCTCTTCCAGACGGTCCGCCATGATATTGACCTGATGGGTCAGATTCCGAAGCTCGGTTACCTCCGTTTCGTTCAGGCGGGCATCCAGTGTTCCCTCCGCCAGTTTCTCCGCAACCTCCTCCAAACGGTCGATGGGCTGCTTGACAAATGCGGCGGTATGCTTCATGGACCGGTTCCGGAGGAACCAGGCCAGAACCACCACAAGGGCTTCGGCCACAGCCGTAATGAGGATCAGCATCCGAAGGATCGCACTCCTCTCCGCCGTGGATTCGATCTCCCTGGCGATATATTCATTCAGCATGCTATCCACCAGACTGGCCACGCCACGTATCTCATTCAGAACTTCCTCATTCTCCACCACGGGACGTCCCTCTTCGATATTATCCCGAATCTGGTTTACATAATTCTCAAGTGTCTGCATGGTCCGGTCAGCTACCATAAGTGAAAGCCGGTCATCATTATCCGCCTTTTCCATAATCTCTTCAATGGTTTCATGGACCTCATGTATTCTCGAATAGACCCTGCTTTCCGCAACCGTCTGTCTGCCGCTGACGATATCCCAGACGCTTTCGGGGATCTCTTCTGCGATCACGTTTTTCAGACTTGCTATGGTCTCCATACGTTTGATGGCATTATGATAGCGCCCGGCGTACACAAGCATGAGGACCAGGCTGACGAAGACCGGAAAAACCAGCATGATCACCAGTTTCTGGCTCATGCTGTCGAACTTTCCTAGGATGCTTTTTTCTTTTCTGATCTTCGCCATTTATCGCTCCAAATACAGTTACTTCTGTTGTCAGGATTCCGCATGATCCATGTATCTTCGGGATCAGTATCCTCTCGGTTCAAGATTCGAAAGATCCTGTTCATCGCTGAAATAGGTCTCCTCGGGATGGATCAGCCTGTCTACGGTTTCTCCGTTCTTCAGCTTCTTCGCCGTCTCCATCAGAGTGGTCCCAAGCATGGGGGTGCATTCCACGATGCAGTTGATCTTCCCCTCCTTCAGCACATCAATGGCCTCCTGGCCGCCGTCGATGGAAATGATCACAATATCCTTGCCCGGCTGATACCCTGCCTGTTCGATCTCCGTAAGGGCACCCAGAGTCATCTCATCATTATGGCTGTAAACCACATCGATCTCATCGCCATAGTTCCGAAGCAGCTCCCGCATACACTCCGCTCCCTGGCTTTTCAGGAAATCTCCGTTCACGCTCTTGATCACTTCCAGCCGGCTGTCCTGCTTAATGGTGTCCATGAAGCCGGCCTGCCGCTGCCGCATGGGAGTGGAATCCTCGGTTCCCGTGATCTCCACGATCTTCATATGATCCTTTCCCAGGCTGTTCGTCTTCCGGATCAGGTACTCCGCTGCCATGACACCTTCCTTGTAAAAGTCCGCACCGATGAGACAGGTGGTCAGTCCGCTCTCCTTTGTATTGACATCTCTGTCCACGAGGATCACCGGGATCCCTGCTTCCTTAGCTTCCTTCAGCACGTTGTCCCAGCCCTCCTCCACGATGGGGGAGAAGGCGATGACATCCACCTTGTAGGCGATGAACCGGCGAATCGCGGCGATCTGGTTCTCCTGCTTCTGATTCGCATTCTCCAGCATCAGACTGATGCCGTATTCGGACGCCTTCTTCTCGATATCCCGCGTATTTCCGATGCGCCATGCACTCTCCGAACCCAGCTGGCTGAAGCCAAGGATCATTCCCGACTCCTCAGCCGTCTCCTTCTCCCCACAGCCTGAAAGGCATCCGACAAGAAGAAGGGTGCAGACAGCAAACAGGAGAAGAACCCGTAATCTGCCGGTCCTCCGTCTGCTTTCCACTCTGCGATGCATGTTACTCTTTCCGTTCTTCACTATGATCTGTTCCTCTTTCTTTCCTA
The DNA here is from genome assembly GCA_902797155.1 of uncultured Lachnospiraceae bacterium. Classification (GTDB taxonomy): domain Bacteria; phylum Bacillota; class Clostridia; order Lachnospirales; family Lachnospiraceae; genus Eubacterium_Q. Next base: position 3,000 of record CADBRW010000020.1, on the reverse strand, counting down.
GGTCATGCATAAGATCTGTACGTCCTCCGCCTGTCAGAGATTCATGCTCCCTGTCCGATAGCCCTGCAGGTCCAGGGTCACGTACTGAAACCCCAGGTCCTTCATATATTTGCAGAGTCCTGCGCGAACCTCCGATTCCGACAGCTGCTCCATCCCCGCCGGATCCGTCTCGATCCGTGCCAGCATCCCGTGCAGACGGACACGATACTGCACAAGACCCAGCCCTGCAAGATATGCCTCCGCCTTCTCAACCATGGACAGCTTTTCCTCTGTGATGGCTTCTCCATACACAAAACGGGATGCAAGACATGCAAATGAGGGACGCTCCCAGGTAGGAAGACCCGCCTCTCTCGATAATACGCGAATGTCGGCCTTTGTAAGTCCCGCTTCCTTCAAAGGGCTCCGAACCCCCAGTTCTTCGATGTCACGTAGTCCCGGACGATAATCAGACAGGTCATCCAGATTGGTTCCCTCCGCTACGCATTCAAACCCCTGCTCCTCCGCAGCCGAAAGCACCTTCTGAAACAGAGCCTTTTTGCAGTGATAACAGCGGTCCTTTGGGTTTTCCCGAAACGCCTGTAGCTCCAGGGGATGATAAGGGACTATGACCTGACGGATTCCCCGAGCCCGGCAGAATGCCTCCGCTTCTTCGCTTTCTCTCTTTGGGAAGATGGGCGCCACCGCAGTGAAAGCAACAACATTTTCCTGCAATATGCGTCCTGCCGTGTAAAGCAGATAGGTGGAATCCACGCCGGAGGAAAAAGCAACAGCGACGCGCCCCATAGAGCGGAGGATTTCTTCCAAATGCTCCTGCTTTTCCGTCCTTGTTCTTACAGAATCATCCATTCAGTCCACCATTCCCTTCCGAAAAAAAGCCGATACTTCTCAATGGGTTCCATCCAATTCTTTTCGGATATCCTCCAAGGAACGCTCCGTCTCGGTTGCGATGCGCGCGAGATCGTCATACTCCCACTTACTTCGTGTGACGCCGTAACCCTCGGAGACCTTCCTCCTTACCGGGCCGAACGGGGTCTCAACCATCTCGATCCTCCGATCCAGCGTATACCGGTTCATGACCTGTTCCCGGACGCCAAGTGTGGTCGTATGACGGAACAGAAGCCTCAGGAGTTTCTCCCGGTCATTCTCGTCACAGATCACCTGAAGCAGTGTACCGGGCCGGTTCTTCTTCATCCCCACAGGAAGCGTGAACACCTCTCTGGCTCCACCGGCATAAAGACGGTCCATCGCAAATCCGATCTCCTCTGCGGTCATGTCATCCACATTGCAGGACAGAACGAGGATGGTGCCTTTCCCTCCATCCGGGACTTCGCCTGAAATGTACTGACTATACCATTTCTCAACTTCTTCGGGGCTACCTTCTGTCTCCCCGAGGATCGCGCGAACGCAGTTGGCCGCTTCAAAATCCTTCTTCCCCATACCATAACCGATGGCCGTAGTCCTGAGCACCGGCATGTCTCCGAACCGGGTCGCAAAGGTCTTCAGCAGCGCAGCCCCGGTGGGGGTGCAGAGCTCACCCCGGATCTTCCCTCCGTAGATGGGGAGGTCCCGAAGGATGTATGCCGTCGCAGGTGCGGGAACCGGAAGGGTGCCGTGGGCACATTTTACCTGTCCGCTGCCCACATGGACAGGCGACACAATGATCTGCTCCGGAGCAAGCTCGTGCAGGATCAGTGATACTGCCGTCACATCCGCGACCGCATCCCAGGTTCCGACCTCATGAAAATGTATCTCCTCCACGGGTTTCCCGTGTACATGGCCTTCCGCCTCCGCGATCAGGGTGTAGACCGTGAGGATATCCTCCTTAACCTTCGGATCCACAGGAAGCTTCTCTACCACATCACGGATCTCGACGAGGGTGCGATGCGAGTGGTGATGATGGTGATGCTCATGATCGTGGTGGTCATCCCCGCAGGACTCCTCCTCCCCATGGACCAGCACACGTACCTGTGACCCGGTAATGCCACATTTTTCTGCCGGCTCCAGCCGGTATTCCACATCCGGTATGCCCAGTCGGTTCAGGCGTTCCACCATCTTTCCGGGTTCCGGAAGCAGCTCCAGAAGCGCTGCCGTCAGCATATCACCTGCAGCTCCCATGCCACAGTCCAGATATAATGTTCTCATGAATTCTCCTTTCCCCCATGGCGGATGCTGTGGTTGATCCGGCTGGCAGTATAGGCCGCACCGAAACCATTGTCGATATTTACCACCGATACTCCGCTGGCGCAGGAATTCATCATGGAGAGCAGTGCGGAGAGTCCTTCAAAGGATGCGCCGTAGCCCACGCTGGTGGGAACCGCGATCACGGGACACTCCGCCAGGCCTCCGATGACGCTGGCCAGGGCACCCTCCATCCCGGCGATGGCGATGATCACGGATGCCTGCTGGATCAGATCGACATGACTCAGCAGACGGTGCAGTCCTGCCACGCCCACATCATACAGACGCTCTACCCTGTTTCCAAGATATTCCGCGGTCAGTGCCGCCTCCGCGGCCACGGGGATATCGCTGGTCCCACCTGTGGCGATAAGGATGGTCCCAGGAACATCCGGCTCCGGCAGATCTCCCCGGATACCGATCCGCGCCTCCGCATGATAGGTGATGGGGAAGACTTCCGCCACCTGCCCCGCAGTCGCTTCGGGCAGACGGGTGATCAGGACCCGGTCCTCCCCCGCCTCCTCCAGGGCGCGTAGGATCCCGGTGATCTGCTGCGAGGTCTTGCCCTCTCCGTAAATGATCTCCGGCACTCCCTGACGGATGCGGCGGTGCACATCCACCTTTGCATAGCCGATATCCGTGAAGGGCTTCTGTTTCAGTTCCAGGAGGGCTTCCTCCGTGGTCAGTACCCCGGAGCGAACCTCCTCCAATATGGTTCTTGTATCCCGACTCATATATGATCCTTCTCAGTAAAGGCGGTCCTCAAGTCCTGAGAACCGCCCTGTTCATCAATCAGCCTTTTTGAAAAGTGCCCGGCGTACCCGG
>CADBRW010000019.1 GCA_902797155.1 uncultured Lachnospiraceae bacterium | reverse complement strand
CCTACCGACAACAACTTCATCAGAACCCGCTGGCTTCTCGGGGAAGCCGCCATGCAGCGGCTGGCGGAGAGCCGGGTGGCGGTCTTCGGTGTCGGAGGCGTGGGAGGCTATGTGGTTGAGGCCCTGGCCAGATCCGGCGTGGGTGCCATCGATCTCTGCGATAAGGATGATGTGGATGCAACCAATCTGAACCGACAGATCATAGCACTTCAGAGCACGGTGGGGCGTCCGAAGGTGGAGGTCGCCGCAGAGCGGATCCGGGATATCAACCCGGACTGCCGGGTGGCGGTTCATCAATTGTTCTATCTTCCGGAGACGGCGGACCGGTTTGATTTTACGGAGTATGATTATGTGGTTGATGCGGTGGATACGGTTACCGCAAAGCTGTCCCTGATCATGCGGGCAAAGGAAGCGGGGGTGTCCATCATTTCCTCCATGGGGGCCGGGAACAAGCTGGATCCTACGGCCTTCCGGGTTGCGGATATCTATGATACCACTGTCTGCCCGCTGGCAAAGGTGATGCGGCGGGAGTGCAGGAAACGCGGAATCGACCATCTTAAGGTGGTTTACTCCACGGAGGAAGCGCTGGAACCCGAAATGACGGGAGAGGTCGCAGAAGAGAAGAGCCCGTCAGGACACAGGAAACAGAGTCCCGGATCGGTGGCTTTTGTGCCTTCCGTGGCGGGACTGATCATAGCAGGAGAGGTCGTGAAGGATCTCTGTAAAAAAAGAACGGAACTTTGAGGTATCACAGTGGAACGAGAGGAATTTAAAAGCCGGCTGGGATTTATCCTGGTCAGTGCAGGGTGTGCCATCGGTATAGGAAATGTGTGGCGTTTCCCTTATATGGTGGGACAAAGCGGTGGCGCGATCTTTGTACTGTTCTATCTGGGATTTCTGGTGATCATGGGAATTCCCATTCTGACCATGGAACTGGCGGTGGGACGCGCCAGCGGAAAAACCACCCTCATGGGAATGCAGATGCTGGAGAAGAAGGGCCATAAATGGCATCTTCACGGCTGGGTCTGCTACGCAGGAGATGCCATTCTGATGATGTACTATACAACAGTGTCAGGATGGATGGTTACCTATTTCTGGAAGTACCTGGTGGGCGATTTTGAAGGAGTGGGGCAGGATCAGGTGCCCCAGGTATATGAGGATCTTCTGGGAGACCCGAAGGGGATGCTGATCGCCACCGGTATTGTCATCTTCCTGGGATTTCTGGTTCTTCTCTTCGGTATTCAGAAGGGGCTGGAACGTGTATCCAAGATTATGATGATCGGCCTTTTGGCACTCATTGTCGTATTGGCGGTGAACAGTATTCTTCTGAAGAACAGCGGAGAGGGAATCCGGTTCTTTCTCCTGCCGGATGCAGAGAGGGCTTCGGAAACCGGTTGGGCCAATGTGATCTCAGGGGCCATGACCCAGGCCTTCTTTACCATCAGCCTCGGGATCGGAGCCATGGAGACTCTTGGAAGCCATATGTCCCGGGAAGCAACGCTGACCGGTGAATCCATTAAGATCGTAATATTGGACACGTTTGTGGCGCTGATGTCCGGACTGATCATCTTTCCGGCCTGCTCTGCCTTCAGTGTGGAGCCGGGTCAGGGACCGTCCCTGATCTTTCAGACCCTTCCGCGGATATTCATGAATATGTCCGGCGGAAGACTCTGGGGAATGCTGTTCTTCCTGTTTATGATATTTGCAAGCTTTTCGACGGTAACAGCAGTGTTTGAGAGTTTGGTGGGATCCCTTTCGGACAATCTGGGCTGGAAGAGGAGAAAATCCATTTTGGTAAACTTTATACTGGTGCTTGTTACCAGTATTCCCTGTGTGCTGGGCTTTAATCACTGGAGCGACGTCCGTCTGATCGGAGAAAATGACATCATGGGGTCGGAGGATTTTATCGTAAGCAATCTCCTGCTTCCACTGGGAAGTCTGGTCTTTGTTGTCTTCTGTACCTGGAAGTTCGGCTGGGGAGCGGAGAAGTATCTGGAGGAGGTGAATACGGGGAAGGGAATCCGTATGTCACGGCATCTCATCCCTTATTTTAAGTATGTGTTACCTGCCCTTACACTGATCGTGCTGATCCGCGGACTGTTCTGATGAATAAACACGTGCTTTACATTTTACGGTGACTGGCGTATAATGTGCAAAGACTGAAATCGTTGAAGAGGACATGATACTGCAGAGTGTCTTTTCAGAGAGAGGTGCCGGAGGTTACACGGATCACGCGGACATCAGGCTGGAAGCACCTTGGGAACACTGCAGCATTACCGCCTCGGAGAGACCGGCGAACCGGTACGGGTGGCTCCGTTACAGGCCGTAAATCAAGTGGAAGCATTGGGCTGAGGCCGTATAGAGTGATGCTTCAATCAGGGTGGAACCGCGAGTAATCGTCCCTGACTTGCCGAAAGGCAGGTCGGGGACGTCGTGCTTTCTATGAATAATGAGCCATGCACGGCTCACATGAACAAGTACTATATTTTCAAGGAGGATATAACATGGACAAGGATGAAAAGAAGGAGTTTTACCTGAGTGTTTACCGTCAT